>JAQBQC010000336.1 GCA_028287205.1 Gemmatimonadota bacterium | reverse complement strand
GGGCGTAATGGCGTTGACCACCCCGTCGCCGACCCCTTTTACCCGCCGCAACTCGTCCAGAGAGCCGAACGGTCCGAGCGAATCCCGGTTGGCGAGAATCCGGTGCGCGAGGCCTGGTCCGACCTTCGGCAGCGAGAGGATTTCCCACTCCTGAGCTCGGTCCAAGTCGATGGGTCCACCCGGCGATGCACCCACATCGCGGGGCTGGCTCGCGCCCGGTGCTAAAAGCTTTGCGCCCGTTCGCCTCTTGAGGCGGCTCGCCGTGTCCGGCCGCGCAGCCGCATCGGACCCGTCCGTGGTCGAGATCCCGATCGCTTTCGGTCGCTTCGACCGATGTCGCTTGCCGCCGGAGCTGCGCTCCACGGAATCGGCTGAGTCCACCGCCACGATCTGGCGGTGCAGGTCTGCGCGCGCCGCGGCACTCGGCGGCGGCGGCTCGGCGCTGAGCGCCTTCGTTGCGCGAACCCCGGCGCCAAGCGCGAGCATGGCGGTGAGAAACACGAGGGCGCGCTTTTCGGCTGGTGTGGGCATGCGAGAAGATCGCGTAATCGGCCGCGGGCTCGCGCATCGATCGGATGCGTCCGGGAACAATACGAAGCACCGAACGAGATCCCGGCCGCTGCTGGCGCACGACAGGCGCGCGCCGCAGTGTCAGAGCGCCACGCGATCCGCTGCACGCCCTCATCAGGAGACAGTTATGTTCGATCCCTTCTCTCCCCGCCGCTCACTTTCTCTCTCCGCAATTCTACTTGTCGCCATGTGCGCGCTCGCACCGGGCGCCCGCGCGCAGTCACCCGCCGCGAGCACCGACGCGATTCGTGTCACCCTGTTGGGCACCGGAACGCCGCGCCCCTTCATGGACCGGTTCGGCCCCAGCATTCTCGTCGAGGCCGGCAACGAGAAGCTGATCTTCGATGTGGGACGCGGCGCCATGCAGCGGCTCTTCCAGCTCGGCGTGTCGTACGGCGATGTCACCGGCGTGCTGCTCACGCATCTGCACTCGGATCACACCGTCGGCTTGCCTGACCTCTGGCTCACCGGATGGCTCATCTCCAACAGAGCGACACCGCTCGAGCTGTGGGGACCAACCGGCACTCGGAAAATGGCCGAAGGCCTCCAATCGGCGTACAGCTTCGATCTCGACATCCGCGTGCGCGACGACAAGGTCCCCGCCGCGGGTGGGCGCATCCTCGCTCACGACATCGCCGAGCAGGTGGTGTTCGACCGCGGTGGCGTGAAGGTCAGCGCGTTTCTCGTGGATCACGGCCTCGTGCGTCCCGCGCTGGGCTATCGCGTGGACGCGGGCGGCCACTCGGTGGTGCTCTCCGGCGACACTCGGTACTCGCCCAATCTGATCGCGCACGCGAAAGGCACCGATCTCCTCATCCACGAAGTGGGCGCCGCCTCCGCCGAGCTGCTGCGCACCGATGCGCACATACGCACGATCATCGATCATCACACGACGCCCGAGCGCGCGGCGGAGGTATTCAATGAGGTGCGGCCGAAGCTCGCGGTATTCTCTCACCTCGTCCTGCGCGGCGTGTCGGCCGAGGACGCGCTGCGCACCACTCGCCTCACCTACGCAGGTCCACTCGAGGTCGGCGAGGACCTCATGCGCTTTCACATCGGAGAGCAGGTGACCATGGAGATGTTCGTCCCCCCGGCCGGCGCGCACTGAGCGCGCGCGAGTCGCCTACTTCGACGTGACGAGCGCGGTCGCCACATCGCCCACCACCTGCAGCGAGTGCGCGGAGATCTTGTCGAAGGTGTCCTCCGGCGTGTGGTGGGGGGGATAGTTGAAGTCGATCACATCGATCGCATGGATTCCCGCATCGAGCAGCGGAATGTGATCGTCAGTGACGCCCTGGTTCGATGGGCTGTTGATGAAGTAGCGGGAGTAGCCGAGTGACTGCGCTTCGTTCCAGACGAGCGAGACGACCTCTGGCGCGCGCTGCAGCGAGATCGGCTCCTGGTAGATGTCCAGATCCTTGTCGCCGATCATGTCCCACAGCACCGCGTACAGTGGCTTGTAGTCCGGAGACGGCAGATGCGACGCGAAGTACGTCGAGCCGAGGAGCACGTCCTTCATCGCGCCGAAATCGCCATAGTCCTCGCCATCCACGAAGAGCAGGTCCACACCAACGGTGGCGGGCGTCTTCTTGAGCGCGTCGCCGAGCCCCAGGAACAGCGCAACGCCGGACGCGCCGTCGTTCGCACCGGGCATCGGCAGGTTGCGCTGCGCGGGGTCGCGCGCCAGGTCGGAGACGGGACGCGTGTCCCAGTGCGTCAGGTAGAGCACGCGCTGGGCGGCCGCCGGATGAATGCGCGCGAGAATGTTTCTGAGATGCAGCGTGTCGCCCTTCACGGTGACGTGGTCGAACTTCTGCTCGATCACCGTGTCCGCGCGAGTCTTCATCTGCGCGACGATCCAGTCCCCGGTGCGCTGCGCGCCGAGTGAGTTGGGGACGCGGGTGCCGAAGTCGAGCTGGGTCTTGGCGTATGCGAGAGCCGTGGTGCCGTTGAAGGACGTTTGCGGACGGTCGTTCTGGCATGCCGCGGCCAGGAATGCAGCGGCGACTAGCGCGGAAATCGAGTGGAACTTGCGCACGGGCTATCGAGTAGTGGGTTGAGGTCGTCGTAAGATAGTCGGCGCTACGTTGGCCGGCTCTGGCGCCCAAGCCCGGCTAGGCGCTTAGATTTCTCCATCCGGAGCGCTGCGCGCTCTCCTGTCACCTTTGTCTGCGAGCCGTTGAAGCTCCTCACCCGCTACATCCTTCGCGAGCTGATAGGCCCGCTGATATTCGCACTGTCCACGCTCACCGCGTTGCTGCTCCTGCAACAGGTGGCGAAACAGTTCGGAAATCTCGTGGGCAAAGGACTCGGCTGGGGCGTGATCGGAGAGTTCTTTCTCCTCTCGATCCCGTTCATCATCGCGATGACGATGCCGATGGGAGTGCTGGTGGCCGTGCTCTACGCCTTCAGCAGGCTCACGGCGGAGAACGAGGTCACCGCGCTGCGCGCGAGCGGCATATCTCTCATGCGCCTCGTGCGCCCCGCGATCTACTTCGGTGCCGCGCTCGGCCTCCTCATGCTCGTGTTCAACGATCAGGTGCTTCCGCGCAGCAATCATCGACTGCGCACGCTGCAGACGGATATCGCGCGCAAGAAGCCGACGTTCGCGCTGCGCGAGCAGGTGATCAACGAGGTGATGCCCGGGAAGCTCTTCCTGCGCACGAGTCACATCGACGAGTCGACGGATCGCATGCGCGAGGTCACGATCTACAACTTCGATGACCCGGAGCGGCGCAAGACGATCTACTCGGACTCCGGCGTGATGGGAATGACGCCGGACCAGAAAGATCTGCAGATGACGCTGCACGATGGCTACATGCAGCAGATCCCACGCGACAACCTGGGCGAGCTCACGCGGCTGTATTTCCGCTCGGACCTCGTGCGCGTGCGCGGCGTGGGCAATCGCTTCGAGCAGACGGAGAAGGACGATTACAAGTCCGAGCGCGAAATGTCGGTGTGCGAGATGGCGAAGGGGCTCGAGGACGGAAGCCAGGATCTCGACCAGGCGCGCGCCACGCTCGCGAACACGCTCGCCGCGGCCACGCACTATCTCGCGACGGGCGAGCAGCTCCCGGCG
>JAQBQC010000318.1 GCA_028287205.1 Gemmatimonadota bacterium | reverse complement strand
GCGTTCGCGCGAATCTCGCCTTCCAGCGGACCGCCGCCCGCAATCACGAGATGAATCGAAGATTCGGGAAGTGCCGCGCGTGCCGCTGCGAACGCTCGAAGTATGACATCGACTCCTTTTTCCGCTGCGAGTCGCCCCGCATAGAGGAATACGAACTTGCGGTCGGCCCCCAACGAGTTGCGCAGCGTCGCGCTGCGTTTGGAGGGGGCGAACGCGGTCGTTTCCACTCCTCGGCCCCACACCTCGACGTTCTCGACTCCGATCGAATGCAGATAGTCGCGAGCAGGAGCCGATGGTGTATAGGTGCGCAGCGCTCGGCGATGGAAGCGCGAGATGTAGCGTGACACCGTGCGCTCGAGACGTGGCACGCCGTACGCCGCGGTGTACCTCGCGAAATCGGTGTGATAGGACGTCACGATCGGAATACCGGCGCGCGCTGCGGCGATCTGGCCGAGCCGGCCCGCCATGAACTCGGTTTCGGAGTGCAGGAGATCGGGAGCAAAACGCCGAACGGCTCGAGCAACGGCGGGATAGTCCGGTGCGCACAGGCGCGTCTCCGCGTAGCCGGGCATGGGCATGCTCGCCAGCGTCGTACGCTCCCGCTCCATCGTGCCGCCGTCGCCGTCAGCGCTGAACGTGCTGCGCATGCTGGCGGGATAACGCGGCGCGACGACCGCGCATTCCCATCCGCGTGCGGAGAGCCCGGCAACCGACAGCGCGGTCACCACGGAGACGCCGTTCACCTGCGGAGGATATGTATCGGTGCAGTACAACACGCGCATCGCGATGCGTTCCTGTTGTGGTCGCCGAAGCATTGAGCTCGCCTGTCACGCACGCACGACTATTGTGTAACGAGCATCGCGCGAACCACCCTCGGAGTCGTGACCCGTTTGAAACCGCAGGGTTGGCTGTCCGTCACGCAGGCGCATGACCTTGCATGGACACCTCCATGGGAGGATCGTGTGTCGACTGCATCGTCTCTCGCACGACTCGACGCGCGCGATCGCGCGCTCTATCAGCGAATGGCGCTCACCGGACGCCCGTATTCGCGCACGTCGCGTGCCGCTTGGGTGATCGTCACGCATGCTGGAGGACTGTGGGCAAGCGTCCTCGCGTCGCTCGTACCGCTCGTGATCGACGGTGCCGTCCGAACGGCAGCGCTTCACGCACTCGCGGGATTGGCGCTGTCGCACGCAGTGGTTCAGTTGGTGAAGCGGAGTGTGGAGCGTCCGCGCCCCTCCAGCCGAACGAGCAGCGCCACTCTGATAGCCGACCCGCCGTGCTTCTCGTTCCCGTCGGGCCACGCCACCGCGGCGATGTCGGTGGCATTCATGTACGCCGCGGCTTTTCCCACGTACGCGATCGCGCTCATGATTCTCGCGGTCGCCGTCGGATTCTCACGCGTGCGACTTGGGGTGCACTACCCGGGCGACGTGTTGGCGGGGCAGCTCATCGCACTGCTCTCCGACGTGCTGCTGCTCGCTCTCTGGTAGACGCGCAGCGGAAATCCTCTCGCCATCTACACATTAGGCGACTCCAGGCGTCGTGATCTCCGCCAAATCGCAGGCGCTCGCGCGAGAGCTGCTCTTTGCCGTCACGAGGCACTCGACGTCCGTGAGTGCTCGAGACAGGCAGCTGTCCACCGACAAGGTCGAGCAGCTGTTGCAGGTTGCGACGCAAATCGACGAGGCCTACAAGGCGACCATCATCGAGGAGAGCGACGACATTCCACGCTCGGCCCCGCTCTCCCGAGTCGAGAACGAAGTGGTGCTGATCGCCGGCTGATTCGCCAGCCATGGGATGACGAAAGGCCGGAGAATGAAGCGCCGCCAGTCGCGGACACTCATTCTCCGGCCTTTCACTTTCGCCCGCACCGCATCGCGCTCATCGCGCGATGCGGCCCTCGAGTGCTACGGCGTACCCACGATCGCGAAGAGCCCCGTGGAGCCGACCTGCGCGAACGCGACGTGCGTCGTGGTGTTGACGGAGCTTCCGGGAATGAGTTGCCACGAGCCACCAGTGAAGCGGTACAGCTTGAGCGAGCTCTCGGAGATTCCACTCGGAAGTGTCGTCGGATCGTAGCCGATGCCGAGTGCCGCGTTGGTGGCGAATGTCACCGCGGGAGCAATCATGTGCGCCGCACCGACGATGCCGGTTGGCGGAGATGGCGGAGCCACCACCGGCCACTCGAGGAGCGTCGTCGGCGCCGAGAGTGCGCCCGCCGGGACGAACAGGGAGAGCTTGCAGGCTTCGACGCAGAACGAGCCGCCGCCGGTTCCGATCAGCTGACTGAAGCCAACTGTGACCGTGACCGACGCGGTTCCCTTCGCGCCCTTGCTGTCGGTCGCGGTGAGCGTGATGATGTGCACGCCAACGGGCAGCGAGGCGAGTGCGACGGAGCCGCCCGTGCCCAGCGTTCCCGACACATCGTCGCTGAACACCAGCGACGCACCGGTGAGCGCACCGTCTTCAGGATCCAGTCCCGTGCCTGTGAGGGTGACGGGCGTGTTGGGAAGGATGATCGCACCATTCACTGGCGCGGTGATAGTCGCTGTCGGACTCTGATTCTCGCCAGTGCCGGTGATGACGACGGTGATCGTCGCGGTGCCCTTCGCACCCTGTCCGTCCGTGGCAGT
>JAQBQC010000317.1 GCA_028287205.1 Gemmatimonadota bacterium | reverse complement strand
GCACCGCGACGAACGTGTAGAGCAGCCCCGCAAGCAGGACCACCGCAAGCAGTGTCAGCACGCGCTTGAGAAAGATGTCTACGAGCGCAAACCGGTAGTCCTGATAGAGGATCACGAGCGCGAGCGGCAGCGACGCGTGGTGTCCGACGCGCTCGATCGGCAATCCCTCCGCGCCAGTAGTATGTCGCTGGAGGTGCAATGCCATCACGGCGAACGCCGCGAGTGCAACCGCCGACAGTGTCCATCCGGCGCGCGGTCCCTTGGGAGCCAGGAGCGCGAGCAGCGCGATCACCGCGATGTAGCCGGCGGTGAGCATCGTCAGCGCGAGCGACGACGGAATTTCCTCGTGCGCGAGCGCAGCGCGCAGCTGCAAGAGCGCGCCCGCGGTGCTGAGCGCGTACGCGGCCGCGATCAACATGCGCGCGCTCCGTCGCTCCTGCGCCTGCAGCGATGAGTGCACCACCACTGCCGGGAGAAAGCCAAGCGCCGCGAACGCCGGCGCCTCGAACCACGCGTTGGGTGCGCCGCCCAGATCGCGCGTTCCGTAGATCACCAGCGCGCCGGCGTTCCACAGCAGCCCCAGACACGACGTCGCCAGCGGAATCCGGTCGATCGCTCGCCCCGCCGCTGCGCCGCGTCCCGAGCGCAGCGTCATCACGCCGAGCATCGCGTACAGCACGATCCCGGCGAGGAAGCCGAGAAGGTGGACGAGCGCGGCGGAGGAGTTCACGGGGAGAGAAGCACGACGGTCACTCCGCGGGGAAGAGCGCGGCGATGCGATCCGCGATGTCCCACGGATTGCCGCCGGTGCGGTTCGTCAGCACGATGATCGTGAGCCGGCGATTCGGATACTTGAGGATGGCGTTCGTGAATCCGGTGCTCTCCCCGTGATGTCGCAGCTGCTGCTCGCCATTCACGGTCGCCACGAACCATCCGTAGCCATAGCCGCTCTCCTTCCCGGTCGTGAGCATGGTCGGCGACCACGCACGACGCATCGTCGCGCCATCGACGAGCGTGGCCTTATCCAGCGCGTCGCTCCACTTCGCCATGTCCGTCACTGATGAATAGACGCCTCCATCGCCGAGCGTCGCGCTCGTGGAGCTCTGATCCGTGCGCGCGACGTGGCCGGCGGAATCGACGGTATACCCGTATGCGCGGTTCGGAACCGTGGACGCACCCTTCACGTATGCCACCGTCGAGTCCATGTGCAGCGGCGCAAAGATTCGTTCGTGCAGAAATTTCGGGAACGGCATGCCGGACACGCGCTGCACGATGAGGCCGAGGAGTACGTACGCGGAGTTGCTGTAGTGATACGCCGAGCCCGGCGCGAAGTTCAGTGTGTCGGTGCGGCGCATGAGCGTCAGCACATCGTCGTCGTCGAGCTGCGTCGTCTGCGAGTCGGGAACGAAATCTTCGTAGTCGACGAGTCCCGAGGTATGTGTGAGCAGATGACTGATCCGCACGTCCTTCGCGTACGCGGGAACGCCGGGGAGCACGTCGACCAGGCGGTCATCGTAGCTCAGCTTACCGTCCTTGACGAGAAGCATGATCGACATCGCCGTGAACGCTTTCGTGAGTGATGCGAGCCGATAGTCGGTGCGCACGGTAGCCGGCGCGTGGGCTTCGAGATCGGCGCTGCCGAATGCCCTGCTGTACACGGTGTGGCCGGATCGCAGAACGATCACGCTCGCGCCCGGTACGTCCGGCCGATTGTACGGAGCGAAGATCGCCTCGATCGCATGTGCATCTGCAGTCGGCACTGAATCTGGCCTCGGGGACATTGGCTGAGAATCGAGAATCGGGTGGCTGGCGGGATGCCGTCCACCGCATCCGACCACGACAAGGGCGATGAATCCGGCAAGACTGCGGAGGCGTATCAAACGGGGTTCTCGTGTGCGAATGATGGGGAGGCGATTCCGAGGGCGTCCGTTCATAGTATGGCGCTCGGGCGCCTTGTTGGGTACGCTCGAGCCGCACCCCCGAGCCAAGCCTGGAACCCCGCCCGGTACGGGCGTATTACTATGAATAGGAACTCATTCCAGGGCAGTCACATGAACGGATTCATCGGAGCAGTCGCCGTGGTCGCGATCGGCGCCGCCGTGCTCACGATCGGCAAGCGATCTTTCGCGCGCGCAGATGGCCATACACAGAGCGCATCAGCGGTGCTGACGAGCGCACAGCTGGACACGACGTTGACCCAATCCACCGAAGCGAAAAAGATGAGCTACAAGAAGCCTAGCGATGATGAGCTCAAGAAGAAGCTCACGCCCGAGCAGTACTACGTCACGCAGAAGAGCGGCACGGAAACGCCCTTTCGAAATCAGTACTGGGACAATCACGAGCCCGGCATCTACGTCGACATCGTCACCGGCGAGCCGCTTTTCAGCTCGACGGACAAGTTCGAGTCGGGCACGGGATGGCCGAGCTTCACGAAGCCGCTAGAGCCTTCGAACATCAAGTCGCTGAGCGATCGCACGATCGGCATGGACCGCACCGAGGTTCGCTCCGCGCACGGCGACTCGCATCTCGGCCACGTGTTCGACGACGGGCCGGCGCCCACCGGTCTGCGCTACTGCATGAACTCGGCGTCGCTCCGCTTCATTCCGGCGAGCCAGCTCGATCAGGCAGGGTACGGCCAGTATGACACATTGTTCAACAAGAGCGGTACGAAGACGGCGAAGAAAGCTCCGTGACCGGCCGCCACCACTGGGTCGTTCGCGTCACGCATTGGGTCAATGCGATCGCGCTGACGCTGATGGTGGGAAGTGGTCTCCGCATCTTCAACGCATACCCCGCGTTTGCCCGGCGCGGGGAGGGCTTCTGTTGCTATCCGTGGGAGCACAAGGCGATTCCCGATGCCCTCACGTTCGGTGGATGGCTCGGGGGCGCGCGGCATTGGCACTTCGCGCTGATGTGGGTGCTCGTGATCAATGGGCTCGTCTATCTGACGTTCATCTATCTGCATGGCGAGTGGCGCGATCTCGTTCCGCGCCGCGGCGACGCGCGCGATGCGCTCGCGATGATCAAGTTCTATCTCTTCGTCACGAAGTCGCATCCGCGGCAGGGGAAGCACAACGCCATGCAGAAGGCGACGTACTTCGCGCTGCCGGTGCTCGCGATCGTGCAGGTGCTCACGGGGCTCGCGATCTGGAAGCCCGTGCAGCTCGGATGGATCACCGCGCTGTTCGGTGGCTACGTCTGGGCGCGGTACTGGCACTTCATGACGATGGTGGCGCTCATCGCCATTTCCTTCGTGCACATCTTCATGGTGTTCGCGGTCGACCCGTACTCGCTGCAGTCGATGATCACCGGGGGCTATCGCGAGGATCTCTCACCGGAGGCCCGCAACGCGCGCCCCTTCTACCATCTCCTTCCGCGCTGGCGCGATCGCGCCGCGCACGGAGACTAGCATGGATCGTCGACGCTTCCTGAACGTGGGCGGCTTCTCGCTCACTGCCGCCTTCCTCGCCGCCTGCAACGTCGATCGCTCGCCGCGCGCACAACGGCTGCTGGATCTCGCCGAGCATCGCAACGAGGGCGTTGAGCGCTCGCTCTTTCAGCATGCGTCGATGAACAGCGCAAAGGACGGCGCGAAGATCGCCGGCTCCGCGTTTCCATCGTACTTCATCTCGAGCACGGTGCCGGTGTGGGATGAGCGCGTGCGCGGACCATGGGCGCTCGAGGTGAGCGGGCTGGTACAGAATCCGAGACGATTCAGTCTCGAGGATCTGCGAAAGCTTCCCTTCCGCAGCCAGCGCGTCGATCATTTTTGCGTCGAAGGCTGGAACGCCGTTGCCGTGTGGCAGGGAGCGCGCCTGAGCGACATCGCGCGCGCGGTCGGCGTGACGCCCGATGCGCACTACGTCGACTTCCAGTCGTTCGATGACGACTATCACGAGAGCTGGGACATGGACAGCGCCATGCATCCGCAGACGCTCGTTGCATACGCCATGGACGGCCACATGCTCGGCATGGCTCACGGCGCGCCCGCGCGCGTGCACTCACCCGTGAAGCTCGGCTACAAGAACACGAAGTATCTGACGAAGATCGTGTTCCTGCCCAAGCGGAACGGTGGATACTGGAGCGACCAGGGCTACGAGTGGTACGGCGGAGTTTGACCGGCGCTCACTGGCTCGCAGCCATCACTCTGGGATAGCGTGTGGCGCGCGCGGCCAGCAGCAGCGCCATGCACAACACGAGTGCCGTGAACCCGAAGGGAACCCCGGCAAACGCTCGCCCTCCACGCTGAATCGCGACGGCAAATATCTGCGAGAGCACCAGCGGCGCCACCATCATCGCGATGCCCTGCAGGCTTCCGAGTGCGCCTTGCAACCTTCCCTGTTCCGTCTCGCTCGCCTGTCGCGATGCGAGCGCCATGAGCGAGGGCGAGGTGAGACCACCCAGCGATGCGATCGGGATGCTGAGAAGGAATAGCGTGCCGGTGTAGGCGAACGCGACCACGAGCGCGCTCGTCGCGCTGAGCGAGAGGCCGAGGATCATGGCGTTGCGCTCGCCGACGCGTTTCACGATGGGCCCGATCAGAAACGCCGACGCGATCGTCGAGCCGAGGCCGAAGAGCGCGAGCGTCAGACCGAGTTGGCGCGCCGTCCACGCGTACCGGTAGTCCCCATACAGCACGAACAACGTCGGATAGACTTCGTGCGCGAAGTAGAAGAGAAAGAACGTCGCGCCCAGCGCGAGCAGCTCCGGATGTGCGCGCAAGAAGGAGAGCGAACCGAGCGGATTCGCCATGTGCCAGGGCACGCGCGCCCGCTTCTCCGGCGGAAGCGATTCCGGCAGAATGAAATATCCGTACGCCGCGTTCGCGAGACTGAGCCCGCCCGCGACCCATAACGGCAGTCGCAAGTCGATGTCGCCGAGTACGCCGCCCACAGCAGGTCCGATGATGAACCCAAGGCCGAACGCGGCGCCGAGCATCCCGAACCTGGCCGCGCGCTGATCGGGCGGTGTCACATCGGCGAAATACGCGCTTGCCGTGGAAAAGCTGGAGGACGTGATGCCCGAGACTACTCGC
>JAQBQC010000294.1 GCA_028287205.1 Gemmatimonadota bacterium | reverse complement strand
CTCGTGGAGGTGCACTCGCACGCAGATGAGATCACGCTCCACTATCCCGTGAAGCTCTACAACATGATGCTCACGTTGAACGGTCAGCTCATCACGGGAGACAACGCGCCGACGCAATCACAGCTCGAGTCGTTGAAGGAGCTCTCCGGAAAGGTGGACGTGCAGATGCAGAAGCTGCGCGAGCTGGAGAATGGCGATATCGGAGCCTTCAACCGACTGATGAAGGAGCTCGATGTGCCGGCGGTGAGCGTGAAGGCGACGAAGGTGGTGATGTAGCGGGGACGCTCACGGATGATCGCTACGACACCGCTCGCGCGATCAGGAAGGCGGCGCCGGCCGCCAACGCACCTATGAAAACAGTCTGCAAAGCGCCACGAACCGGTGGCGCTCCGGTAAAGTGCGCCTTGACGAAGCCGAACACGAAGAGTGCAGCCATCGTGACTCCCGCGGATACGGCGAGGCCCTCCCGCACGTTGCTGGCGAAAAAATACGGCGCGAGCGGCACCATGCCTCCGATCGCGTACGCGCCAGCAATCGTCAGTGCACTCGTGAGCGCGCGCCGAGGAACCGGCGCCTCCAACCCCAGCTCGAACCGCATCATGAAATCGCGCCACGCAACTGGGCGGGTGCGAAGTGCCCCCACCACGTGGTCAGTCTCTTCGGGAGACAATCCAAACGTGCGGAACACCTCTGCCACCTCCGCCGCTTCCGCATCAGGAACCTCGACGATCTCTCGCTCTTCTCGCGCGAGCTCGCTCGCGTAGTGCTCGGCGTCGCTCCGCGCGGCGAGATATCCACCGAGACCCATCGCGATCGAGCCAGCTGCGACCTCGGCCAATCCGGCGGTAATCACGACATGAGCCGCGCTGATTGCTCCCGAGAGCCCGGCTGCCAGCGCGAAGGGTACCGTGAGCCCATCCGACATCCCGATGACGACGTCACGAACGGTGTCGCCCGCCGTGAAATGCTTCTCGATGTGAGGAGTTGCGGGCATCATTGGCTCCGTCAGTCAGGGCGCTGGAGCAGGCCTTCGCGGCGGGGCCGCGATGCCGGGAGGTAGGCCGGGAGGCGCCTCGGGCAAACCGAGCACCGGCGCCTCGTGAATGATCTTGCCGCCGAGATACGCCGCGTAGGCAGCGGAGCCGAATCCGGCGAGCGCCCCAACCAGCACGCCTGCGCGGATCCAGCTCGGGATGATCTCGTCGCGCCGCCTCAACGCGCGCCACCATCCGTACGCGGCGATGATGCCGGCGATGAGAATGATCGCCAAAGCGATCCCGGCCGAGTTGTCGTGGGCGTCGATCACGCCCTCCTTGATGTACCATGGATCGTGCAACGCATGGTCCGCCTCATCGCCCGTGAAGTGCACCGGATAGATCACGAGCCCCGCGGCCGTGAGCAATCCCATCGCGTTGAGCCAGAGCCCCCGGCGATTCGTGATCGCGGCACCGATTGCAGTGACGAGTGCGACGACGGTGAGCACCACGGGAAAGTGATTGATCAGGAGATGGACGTACGGCCACGTGAGCGTCGGCATGGAGGAACCGTGTTGGAGGATTTGTCCGTCAAGCTGTCGCGCGTCGCGCCTCGCGGGAAGTGCGCGCCTAACAGCTTTGTTATCATCAGTGCTTCGTGATTCGATGATGCATGAGATCGTGCGAGCGATTGTCGCATGATACGCATCCGATTCGGCTCATCTGCGCCCCGAGACTAGTCTTCCCTCATGCTCCATCGCCCGCTCGCCCTGCTCTTCGATCTCGACGGCACCCTCGCCGACTCCATCGCGCTGCTGCTCGCATCCTTTCATCACACGTTCGCGGCGCATCGCCCGGACTTCACGCCCCCCGATCAGGAGTGGATCGCGGGCATCGGCACGCCGCTCATCACGCAGATGCGCCAGTTCGTCCCCACGGAGGACGAGGCGCAGCAGATGATTCTCACCTACCGCGAGTTCCAGCGCACGCATCACGACGACATGCTGCGCGAGTTCGAAGGGGTGGGCGAGACGCTCGCCCTGCTCAAGGCGCGGGGGCATCCAACGGGGCTCGTCACGAGCAAGTCGAACGACCTCGCGCACCGCGCGCTCACATGGCTGCATCTCACAGAACACATCGACGTGGTGGTCGGGATGGACTCCACGGAGCGCCATAAGCCCGACCCGGAGCCGGTGCTCCACGCCCTTGGCGTGCTCGGCGCGACCCCCTCCGAGGCCCTCTTCCTGGGCGACTCCCCGCACGACATCGAGGCCGGGAATGCGGCCGGCGTCACGAGCGTGGCGGCACTTTGGGCCCATTCTCCCGTACGGTGCTGGAAAGGGCGTCCCCGACCTACTTCCTCGAGCACATTCGTGAGCTCCCGGCGCTGGTCGGCCGGTTGGACGCCGCCCGAAGCTCCTAGGCACCACCGTTCAAACCCTTCCGCCGTTCGCGTCATCTGATCTCCCAACGAGACCAGAGGGTCGATTTGGATGACGGCGATGGCGACTGAGGTGTTTCCAATTCAACTCATCGATGACAGCGGCACCGCGGTCGCCCGCGCCGCGAGCGGAGACAGACATGCGTTCGAGCATGTCTACCGCACGCATCTGAAACACGTCTATTCGCTGTGTGTGCGAATGACGGGAGACCGGACGCGCGCCGAAGAGCTGACGCAGGACGTGTTCGTGCGGGCGTGGGAGAAGCTGCCCACGTTCAGAGGCGAGAGTGCGTTCTCGACCTGGCTGCACCGACTCACGGTGAACGTCGTGCTCAACGAGCGGCGAGTGGATGGACGAGAGCGCGGCCGCACGGTTTCGTCGGACGATGATGATGAGAGTGTGGCACCTGCGGGCTCCACGTCGCAGCCGCTGCACGCGGAAAAGCTGGACCTCGAGAGGGCGATTGCGAAGCTGCCGCGGGGCGCACGAAGAGTGTTCGTGCTGCACGACGTGGAGGGCTTCACGCACGAGGAGATCGGAACGTTGCTCGGCGTTACATCGGGTGGATGCAAGGCGCAGCTGCACAGGGCGCGGCTGCTCTTACGGGAGGCTTTGAAGCGATGACATACGACAAGCACGAGTGTGACCTGATGTGCGAGCGCCTCGCCGCCTATATCGAGGGCGACCTGCCGCCGGCCGAGCGGACCGCGGCGGAGCGGCACCTCGCCGAGTGCGCGTCATGCGCGGAGGCACTGGTGGAGCTGCGCGCGATCGCCGGTGAGGCGGCGCAGCTGCCCCTGCTCACGCCGTCGCGTGATCTGTGGGCCGGCATCGAGTCGCGGATCTCCACGCCGATCACGCTTCTCGACAGCGCGCCCGCACACGTGCGCCGCATGCCGCGGCGGCAGTGGCAGCTCGCGATCGCCGCGAGCGCACTCATCGCCGTGGGCGCGGGCGCAGCCTATCTGATCACCGCGCGCTCAGGCACGACGGGCTCACCGCCGGTGAATGTCGCCGCGAGCACCACGGTGCCAAGCGGGGATTCACAGCGCACTCCGGCTCCAGCCTCTGTGCAGCAGGCCACGCCCGCGCCGGTGCCACCCGCGAGTGGGTCGTTTGCCTCGCACAACAGGAAGGATGTGAATGTCACCCGCGTCTACGATCGCGAGATCGCGCTGCTCGACAGTCTCGTGCACACGCGACGCGAAGCGCTCGATCCGAAAACCGTCCAGATCATCGAGCACAACCTGAAGATCATCGATCGCGCCATCGCCGAGAGTCGTGCGGCGCTCGCGAAGGACCCCAAGAGCCCGTTGCTCACCAACCGACTCGACAACGTCCTCGGCAGCAAGGTCGAGCTGCTCCGAACGGTCGCCTTTCTCCCCACTCAAAGCTGATGGAGCCGAACATGTTCGTTCCCTGGCGTCTCGCCACACTCGCGCTCCTCGTCGTCGCGATTCCCGTGCAGGCGCAGCATCGCAATCGGAAATCGCACAGCGATGCCCGCGATGCGGCCGAGTTCACGCTCGATACGACGGTCGCGCTGAGTCGCTCGGGCACGGTCGATCTCCAGAGCTTCTCCGGCGACATCGCGATCGTCGCCTGGGATCGGAACGAAGTGAAGATTCACGCCACGTCGCACAGCCAGCTCCGTCTCGACTCCTCGCCATCACGCATGTCGCTCATGGAGAACCCGCAGGACCACGAGGACTACGACGATGATGACCGCCACCACGGCTTCGAGATCAGCATGCCGAGGTCTGCGCGGTTGGTCGCTCGGACGATCTCCGGCGATGTCCAGCTGCGCGACGTGGCGGATGTGGAGGCGCACTCGGTGAGCGGCGATCTCGACGCGACGAATGTCGCGAGCCACGCCGTGCTCGAGACGGTGTCCGGTGACCTCACCGTCACCAAGGTCTCTGCGGGGCTGCGTGCGAGCTCCGTGAGCGGTGACATCCGGGCGAGGCAGATCACCGGAGAAGTTGCGGCGCAGAGCGTGAGCGGCGATGTCGTGCTCGAGGATGTGACGTCGGCGTACGTACGCGCCGAGACGGTGTCCGGAGAAGTGCACTTCAGCGGCCCTGTGGACCCGAAGGGACGATACGAGTTTCACTCTCACTCCGGCGATGTCGATCTCGACCTGACCGGCGGCGGAGGCGATGCCACGCTCGAGGTCGAGACGTACAGCGGAGATCTCGATGCCGGATGCTCGATGACGCTGCAGCCAGGCGGGCGCGGAGATCGGCTGGGCAAGCGCGGAACGTTCACGATCGGGCACGGAGGCGGTGCCCACTTCATTCTCAAGACCTTCAGCGGCGATGTGCACCTCAGGGGCTGCCGCTCACATGGAGACAAATAACATGCGTCGCCTACATTCCGCAGTCGTCGCCGCCATGGCCCTCATCGCCTTCGCCGCGCCCGCGCACGCGCAGCGCGACCGGGACCGCGACTCGCAGTACGACAGCACGTTCTCGTCGAAGCACTCGATCGCGCCTGGCGGCACGATCCGCGTGGAGAATCTCAACGGCAGCATCGATGTCGCAGCATCCGACAACGGCACGACGACGGTGAGCGCGGTGAAGCGCTGGAGGCGCGGCGATCCGTCAATGGTTCGCATCCTGGTCGAGCCGGGAAACAACGGCGTCACCGTGTGTGCACTCTGGGGCGACGAGAAGAGCTGCAGCGATCAGGGAAGCCACAACTACCACGGTGATCGGCACAACGATGTGTCCGTGCAGTTCACCGTTCACGTGGCGAAGGGCGTGAAGGTCGACGTCAACACGGTGAACGGCTCGCTGGATGTCAGCGGCGCAACCGCGTCCGTCGACGCGGAAACCGTGAACGGACGGGTCGAGGTTGCGACGCTCGGCGGTCCCGTGAGCGCGAAAACGGTGAACGGCAGCGTGCACGCAACCATCGAGCATCTCATCAAGTCGAGCGAGCCGCTCGAGCTGGAGACGGTGAACGGCTCGGTGGAGCTCGAGGCGCCCGCCGATTTGAGCGCCGATGTGGACGCCGAGACCACGAACGGCGGCATCCAGAGCGACTTTCCGCTCACGATCAGCTCTGGAATGATCGGCAAGCACATACGCGGCACGGTGGGCCAGGGAGGCCGTAAGGTGCAGCTCCATACCACCAACGGCTCGGTGAAGCTCAGGAAACTTGGCTGAGGTCTTTCACGTAGGGACGGGAAAGGTCATCCCGACTTGCCCGTCCCGGAGCTCATCATGCGCCACATACTCAGCGTCTTCGCGATCACGGCCGTAGCCGCATCCTGCTCGCACGGTCACAGCTATCCGCCGCGCAACTTCAGCTGGACGGGAGATGTCGCTCCCGGAGCAACGGTGAGCGTCGCCAACTTCGACGGTTCGATCGCGATCGTTGCGTCGAAGAATGAGAAGCTCACCGTCGACGCCGTGATCCTGAATGCCGCACCGCATGCGGTCGAGGTGCAGCAGTCGACGGTTGGAAACGACGTGCGCTTCTGCACCATGATCAGCGCGCACGCCGGAGACACGTGCGGCGATGGCCCGCGCCAGCACAGCACGACCTTCTCACCATGGTCGCTGTTCAGCCGCATGCATCCGATGACCGTCCGCTATACCTTGCACGTCCCTTCGGGCATCTCGGTGAAGGTCGAGACCGTGAACGGCAAGATTGCCGCGCAGGACATCGGCGGCAACGTGAACGCGTCGACGGTCAACGGCGATATCGTGGTATCCACCACAAAGGGAACCGTGAACGCCGAGACGGTGAATGGCTCGATCATCGCGAGCATGGCATCGCTTCCGGACTCCGGAAACGTGCATCTCGAGACGGTGAACGGCTCGATCACCTCATTGATTCCGGACGGGATTGGCGGATCGATCGACTTGGACAACACCAACGGTTCGATCACCGCGAACTATCCGAACGCGACGCCGGACAGTGGGGACAAGCACCACATGCGGATCAAGCTCGATGAGGGAAAGCGCCGCGTCACGCTCGAGACGGTGAACGGCTCGGTGAACCTCACCAGGTACGTGAAGCCGTCGATGGTGTCGCTGCTGAACTAGAGGATCGATTGCTTCTCTAGCGCTCGCCCTCGGCCTGGTCCATCGTCCGCACGCCCGCGACGACCACACCCTGGGCGCTGCTCACCGGCTTGAAATCGCGGCGCGGCTCGAACCGTTCTTCGCCGAGCTCCACCTGGTGCAGACGCGAGATCTCGAAGTTCTTCCATCCGTGCTCCACACCACCCTCGGTGAAGCCCTGCACCTGAAAGGCTTCGAGTAGCTCGGTGCCATCCGGCTTGCGGAGGATGGCATGCGGCTGGATCATGCGCATTCCGCCGTAGGCATACACGATGCGGAGTACGCGTCGTTCTTCGAGTGCCTGCAGGACGATGGCTCGCGACATTCGATCCTCGTGGAGGGCGCCGGTACTAAGAAATCTCCCGCGCGCCCCGCGCGCAACTACTGCACGCCGGGTTACATGCGCCGCTGCCGACGATTATCTCTCGGGCCATGCGCACTCGTTCTTCGCTCGCCTTCGCCACGGTGCTCGCGCTCACGCTTGCGTCGCACGACCTGCGCGCGCAGGCTGTGCCCGCTGACACGGTCGCCGTGCCCGTCGCGCCGGTTCCGCAGCCGCACTACAAGCTTCGCTTCGCGCTCGGCTTCATCTCGAGCATCCTCGCACACGAGAGCGGTCACGTAGTTGCCTCCTACGCCGTGGGTGGGCATCCGTCGTTCGGCTTCGATCACTGGCGTCCCACGATCTACTCCGGCATCGACGCTGAACTCGATCCGCACAAGCAGTTCATCTTCTCGAGCGCCGGACTCACCGTGCAGACGCTGCTCGACGAGACGCTGCTCGATGTGCCGCACGCGAAGGGAAGCGTCGCGGGCCCGTTCGAGCGCGGCCTTCTCGCCGGCGGTCTCGGCACCGTGCTCTTCTACATCACCCTCGGCCGCAACGGCACGGTAAGCGATGTGAGCTTCATGTCGAGAACATCCTCGCTCTCGAAAAATCAGATCTCCTTGATCTTCGGCGGCATCGCGCTCATGCAGGCCGTGCGCATCCACGTGAAGGACCGCTACGCGCACTTTTT
>JAQBQC010000287.1 GCA_028287205.1 Gemmatimonadota bacterium | reverse complement strand
TGTTGTACGGGCGCCACGAGCTGCTCGCCGAGCTCGATGTCGCCAAGCTCGCTCCCGCTCCGTCGCTGGCGCCGGATCGCTGGGAAACCGGCACGCTGAACTTCGAAGCGCTGGCAGGGACCACGGCCGCGATCGATTTTCTCGCGTCGCTCGCGCCGAACGCGAATGCCGGCGCCGGGACGTCCCGTCGTGAACGCCTCGCACTCGCCTACGATGCGATGCACGAGCGCAGCGAGCCGCTGTTCGCATCGCTCTGGAGAGGGCTCGCGGCGATTCCCGGCGTTCAGCTCTACGGCGCTCCGCCAGCCGATGTGCCTCGGTCGCCCACCGTCTCCTTCACGGTGAAGGGCGTCGACTCGCGCACCGTCGCCACGCGTCTCGCGAACGACGCCGGCGTCTTCGCGTCGAACGGGACCTTCTACGCCGCAACCATCGCGGAGCGGATGGAGATCACCGGCTCCGGATGGGTGCGTGCTGGTATCGCGTGCTACACCACCGCCGAGGAGGTCGAGCGGCTCGTAAGCGCCGTGCGCACTATTTCGTCTTCGTCGCGCTGACGAACGGCTTCTTTCGCGACACTTCCTTCTTCTCGAGCGCGCTGAGGAACGGCTCGTACACCGAGCCCGGGCTCCAGAGCACCCAGCCGTCGTAGCCCGCGTCGTACACCGCGCGCTTCTGCTCCTCGAGCTCCGCCGCACCGTACTTCGGTGACATCCCCTTGAGCGAGAACGCCTGCAGCCACGGGCGAACATGGTTCGCCGCGCTCACGCCGATTTTGAGATCGCGCTCGTGCGCGCGATGGATCGCCGCGTAGACGATCTTGTACGGCTCGGTGTTCGGCCGGTCCACTCCGAACGAGCCGTGCGGATAGTGTGACGGATACACCATCGGCAACAGCACATCGCTGTGCGGGGCAAGCTCCTCCCACTGCTGTCCGATCTCGAGCGCGCCGGGCACCGTCGTCACCAGACCGAAGATGTCCGCGGTGCAGCGCGCGCCCGCCGCGTGCACGCGCGGGCACGCCGTCTTGAAGAATTCGCCCAGTGCATGCGGCTTGGTAACGCCGTTCGCATCCCTGAACACCTGCTGCGGCAGGCTCTTGTACGGCTCGGGAAAGCGGATGTAGTCGAACTGCACCTCGCCGAATCCCAGCTTCGCCATCTCCACCGCCACGCGAACGTTGTACTCCCAGATCGCGTGATCGTACGGATCCACCCACGTCAGCCCCTTCTTGTCCCGCCACGGCGTGCCGTCGGGCTTCCTTATCACGTGCTCCGGATTGGTGCGCGCGGCCACCGAATCCTTGAACGTCACGAGCCGCGCGATCGGCAAAATGTGATGCGCGTGCAGGGTGTCCAGCAGCTCCTTGAGATGCGGCACCTTCCCCGCGTTCCCCGCATTGCGCTTCACCATCGTGTCCGCGCTTTCGAAGTTCAGCCCGAACTCATCCTTCATGTCGATCACGAAGGCGTTGATCTCCGTCGAATCCGCGATCGCGACGAGATCGTGCATTCGCTTCGGGCTTTGCGAGGCCCACCGATTCACGTACAGCGCCCGCACGATCTGCGAGTCGTCCGCAAATGACTTCGCGAGCGTGTCCGTCTTCACGGACGCAGGCGTGGGCGTCGTGTTCGTGGAGGTGGCGGCCGGAGTGGGAGAGGCCGGCTGTTGGGCGACGACCGTACTTTTTCCTTCACCAGCGCCGCAGGCCGCGAGCGTGAGGAAAAGGAGGGGAATGCTGCGCATGTAGTGGGGGATGCTCTGCTGAGGGATGATACCGCGACCTTGCGACGCGGCGACGGTAAACTACGACGATCCTCGCCTTTCCGTCACACGCTATATTCCTCACCGCATGCCACGCTCCGCCATCTACGCCGTCCTGGCGCTGCTCCTCGCCGCAGCCGCCTGCCGGCGCCCACACGAAGCGCCTCCCGCGGGCGAATTTCTCGTGCTCGCCGGCGACTCGACCTTCTGGGTTCACACCGGGAGCGAGGGCATCCGCGCGCGCGGCTCGCCGCTCCATCTCGCGCGCTACCGCGGACGCTACTACGAGGTGTACATCACCGATGACGACCGCTCCTACACGGACGCGCTCATCGTCGGCCAACAGATGTACCGCCGCGACCTCCTCAGCGACGACTCGGCCCTCGTCTTCGAGGACACGACGATAACCCACATCGCCCGCTGGTACGGGCGCTCGCATCCGGGCGACCATCCGCTCGACACCGATGACGAGCCGGACGCCGAGCCGCACGTCTCGGCGCAGAGCGAGCTCAATACCGTCGCCCAGCATGGCCAGTATCTCTCCTACGAGTACAAGGCAGACCTCTCCGTCACCGGCAGCGAGGAGTGGCACACCGCCCGGCGCGGGGTCGTCGACCTTCGCGATGCCGCTGCGCCCACCGTCGGCGATATCTTCGGGACGAGCAACGGCCAATACATTCTCCGTCGCGGGCGCACGCTTTTCGCGCAGGCGCGCGACTCGCTGCGCGCGTCCCGCGACTCCACCTCGCGCGACGCGGCCCGCGCAATCGGCGACTTCCGCTTCGACGACGCGAGCTTCAACATCGCGGAGGTGAATGGAGAGCCCGCCGTGAAGTTCTACGCGCCCGGGCACGGCGCGCGCGCCGGCGGCTACGCACTTCCGCTCCCCGCCATCCCGGTGTCCGCGCCCGGATGGTGGCAGGATGCGCGCGACGGACTTCCCGCGGGCGGCGACGCGACGGGGATCAGGTGGTCGCACGCGGGCTACCGCGTGGTCGCGCGTCCCACCCGCGATGACAGCGCGCTTCTGTCGCTCGTGGACAGCACGGGACACGAGTGGCAGATCGCCGTGCTCCCCGCGCTGCCGCGACGCATCTTCTGGGTCGACAGCGCGAGCGCCGACAGCGCCACGAGGCATGCACTCGCACGAGCGTTCGACGAGGCCGCGCTCTACTCCGACGAGGTTCGCGCCGCCTCCGCGCGACTGCCCCGCGCGCGCCCCGGCACTCTGCGGCTGGCCACCGACTCGCGTGCCCGCGAGCGCGTTGTCCCGCGCCGCGGACGCAAGCTCCCGCTTCGCACGAGGTCCTATCCGTGACCGGTCCCGCCAAAACTCCGCGGCAGTCCGAAGCAGTCATCGCCGACCTGATGATGCCGCAGCACGCGAACGGACTCCGCGTTCCGTCGGTGTTCGGTGGCGTCATCATGAGCATGGTCGACCGCTGCGCCGCCCTCAGCGCGATGCGCCACGCCGGCGGTCAGGCCACCACCCTCTCGATCGACAAGATTCTCTTCAAGGAGCCGATCTGGGTGGGCGAGCTCGTGGAGATCCGATCGCGCGTGGTGTTCGTCGGCAGGACGTCAATGGCCGTGCTGGCCAACGTCTTCGCCGAGAACATCGCCCAGGGGAGCCGCCGGCACGCGAATGAGTGTTGGCTAACGTTCGTGCACCTGGGTCTCGACGGCAAACCCGCCGCGGTGCCACAGCTGACGCTCGAAACGCCCGAGGACCGACTGCTGCACGAAGTTGCCGAGCGGCGTCGCGCGCAGTCTCTCTCCGAGCGGCGCTGAGCTGAAGATCGGCTAGCGGTTCTCGATCTCCCGCTCGCCAGGAACGTTGCGCGTGGCCCGTCCCTCACCGGGGTGAGCCTTCGCTTCGTTGAAGCGATTACCCTTCAGGCGCAGCTCATCGACGAAGGCGGCAAACTGCTCCGGCGTCTGCTCGTCCGCGATGGCCGGAATCAGCCCCTTGACCAGAGTAACGCGCTCGGCGAGGGTGAGACGGTTCGCGTCATCGACCAATCGGCGGAGCTCCGGGTGATTCATCCAATCAGTATGGCTGCTCGTCGTCATCTCGTGCTCCGAGTCAGGGAAGTTCCGGGCGTTTTGGGGCGGTCGCCGGGTACGAGCATTCATGCTCCGTGCCCGCTCAAGTCCACCCCCCGTTCCACCGACACTCAATAGGTGCCCGACATAGCCTTCCCCCCTACTGGGCCGGAACGCTCGCGGCGGCTCGGGGCGTGGCTTTCATCCCTGAAATCGAACGCGGCCGCCATCGGCGCGCTTTCAAGCTACGCGTTGTTCCGCCTGATCGTGAATTCCGGACGAATTGCC
>JAQBQC010000277.1 GCA_028287205.1 Gemmatimonadota bacterium | reverse complement strand
AAGCGTGACGCGCCTCGCAAGCGGCGCGGCGTTGCGGGCGGCGCGTCGGCGGGTCCGTCCCGGTCGGGGCGGCGAGATGCGGTGGCGGAGTACGCGAGCGATGTCGAGGCCTCAGCCGCGCAGCCTGCGCTCGTTGCGGCGCTGCGCGAGCTGCGCACGACACTTGCCCGTGCGGCCAAGGTGCCCGCGTACGTGATCTTCCCCGACCGCACGCTGGTCGAGATGGCGGTGCGACGTCCGGTGTCGCTCGATGCGCTCAGCGGTGTGCGCGGCGTCGGACCGACAAAGCTCGAGCGCTATGGCGAAAAGATCCTGGCAGTGATTCGCGAATCCGACGATACTGAGGCGGCATGACACCCTGCAATCTTCCCTACTTCGCGAAAGAGCACGAGGAAATGCGCGCGAAGGTTCGTGAGTTCGCGCGCGAGGTAGTTGCACCGGTCGCGCGTAAGCACGACGCGGACGCGACCTTCCCGTGGGCCACCGTAAAGCAGATGGCCGACCTCGGTCTCCTCGGCATTCCGTGGCCGAAGCAGCTTGGTGGATCCGGTGGCGATCTGATGTCCTTCATCATCGCGATCCACGAGATGGCGAAGGTCGACGCGTCGCACTCGATCACGATCTCCGCGCACACCACGCTCGGCACGTCGCCGATCATGAACTTCGGCACGAACGAACAGCGCGAGCGATTCGTCCCGCCGCTCGCCAGTGGGCGTGTGCTCGGCGGCTTCGGCCTCACCGAGGAGGGCGCCGGAAGCGATGCCGGCGGCACGCGCACCACCGCGGTGCGGCGCGGTGACGTGTACATCCTCAACGGGTCCAAGCGCTTCATCACGCACGCCGGGATCGGCGAGGTATTCGTCGTCACCGCGGTCACCGATCCTTCGGCCGGCAGCAAGGGGATCAGCTCGTTCATCCTCACGAAGGAAAACACCGACCTCGCCGGCGCCGCGCAATTCGGAATCGGTCATGAGCCTTCGCTCGCGCCGATGAAAGGCTTCCGTGCCGGCAAAAAGGAGGACAAGCTCGGCTGGCGTGCGTCGGACACGCGAGAGCTCCTCTTTCAGGATGTCGAGGTTCCGGCCGAGAACCTGCTCGGCGGTGAGGGCATGGGCTTCACCAATTTCATGCGCACGCTCGATTCTGGACGCATCGGGATAGCTGCGCTCTCGCTCGGTATCGCCGAGGGTGCATTCGAGCATGCGCGCAACTTTGCCTGTACGCGCCGGCAGTTCGGTCAGACAATCAGCACATTCCAGGGCGTTCAGTTCCAGCTCTCCGACATGGCGACGGAGATCGCGGCCGGTGCGCACCTCGTCTATCACGCCGCGTGGCTGTCGCAGCACAAGCAGCCGTTCGCGAAGGAGGCTGCGATGGCGAAGTTGTTCTGCTCCGAGCTCGCGATGCGCGCGACGACCGCCGCCGTGCAGATTCACGGCGCGCGCGGCTACACCACCGAGTATCCGGTGGAGCGCATGATGCGCGACGCGAAGATCTGCGAGATCGGGGAAGGGACATCGGAGATTCAACGGATCGTCATCGCGCGTCATCTGCTCGCGGGAGTCGCCGACTGACGCGCGCGCCACTGGAGGACTGGTGGCCAGCAGGCTAAGTTTGGACAACAACGATGCTTCTGCGCTTGTGACCGCCGTGCGACTCTCGGCTCACCGGCGCCTGCAGTGATGGCCGGCGGAGCGGTAGTGCTCGCCGCGTCACGCTCACCGAAACACGATGCCAATGTCAGATCGCCCGCTCTTCCGATTTCTCCGCAACGTCGCTTCGACGGTGCACGCCCTGGTGGCGCGCCACGGTCGAACCGCGTCGTTCGCGGCGGGAGCAGCGTGGATGATCGTGCTGGGCATGGGAGTCTCCCAGGGAGGAGCCCCATCGCTGGCCGACGCGGTATCAATGCCTCGGGTGCTGTCTTTTCACATTTCTCCAAACGTCAGCGTGGCCGATGCGGAGTCGCCGCCCGGTATGCATGACGTCCGAGTACATGAAGCGAGATATTTTGATCAACGCGGCTCAACGAGAGACGCGCGTAGCAATTCTGGAGGATGACCAGCTCGTCGAACTGATGATCGACCGCCCCGACAATAGACGCATGGTCGGGGACATCTATCTGGGAAAGGTCGAAGCCGTATTGCCTGGCATTCAGGCCGCGTTCGTCCAGATCGGAACCGAGAAGAGCGCATTTCTGCACGCGTCGGATCTCGTGTTCGATGAAGGCGACGATGATGAGGATGAAGAAGATGAGTCCGAGGATGACGACGAGCCCGATGCGTCGCCGCGCGGACGCCGCGCGAAGGCGCCGCCAATCCAGGACGTGCTCAAGCGCGGCCAGGACATCATCGTCCAGGTTTCCAAGGAACCAATATCCACGAAGGGGCCGCGCGTAACCGCGCAGGTGTCGCTCGCCGGGCGCTTCGTCGTGTACATGCCCTTCGCGTCGCGCGTGGGTGTCAGCAGAAAGATCGGCGAGCGCGCTGAGCGGCAGCGTCTGCGCGAGCAGGTGCAGGCCGTGCTCCCGCCCGATTCCGGCGGCGTGATCGTTCGAACGGTCGGCGAGGACGTCACACAGGAGACGTTCAAGCGCGAGATCACCACGCTCATCCAGCAGTGGAAG
>JAQBQC010000264.1 GCA_028287205.1 Gemmatimonadota bacterium | reverse complement strand
AAGGTCTTCGCTTTGCTACGCGTCTCCATCGCGTCCGAAATGCGCTCCAACCGCGCGGGAATGCCCAGGATCTTCTCCTGCGCCTGGCGTCCGGTGGCGTCGAGCCCCTCGAGTGCCTCGATCGCCCCGTGCTTGATCTGCTCCTCTACAATCCGCAGGTAATCTCTCGGGCCATAGATCCCCGCGCGGCGAATGACGTCAGCCATCTCACGAAAGTTTGGCATGCTCACGCCGGGCATGTCGATCGACGGCATGATCGCGGCGGCCGACACGAGCGCGCGATTCGGATCGCGCTTGAGCACCGCCTCGAAGATCTGGCGGTAGAACACGTAGTGCCGGGCCTCTTCCTTGGCGACGTTCGAGAGCACGACGCCGATCGTCGGCTCGAACTCTCCCGCGAGCTTGCCGGTGTTCGCGTGACTCACCTGTGTCGCGCGCTCCTGCAGCGTGGTGTAGACGAACACGCGATACGGATCCTTGTCCCATGCAGGCTCGAAGCCCGCTTTCAGATACTCGAACTGCATCCGCTCGAGCTCCGGATTGTTCAACAGCTGGCTGTCGCGCGTGTAGTCGTGGAGCACCGCACCGTGGCGGTCCTCCTCAGCGGTCCATAGGTTGGTCCACTTGGACCAGAAACTGGTGCTGCCGAGGTAGACGGCGAGCAGGCGGTGGAAGTGCGGAAGTCCCTCCTCGGTGAGGAGGTTGAGCGCGAGCGCGACCCTGATCGGCGTGCTGATGCCACGGGTGCGCTCACGGAGCTCAGCGATGTAACGGTCGGGGTCCGTTTCCGGCGGCGGCGCAAGCAGCTCGCTCGGAAACCAGAGGATGCGCTTGGCCTCGTGGACCACCATCAAGTCGTGAACCTGCTCTTCGAGATCGGCGAGCACCTCGACCTTCGCCAGCATCTCCATTTCCGGAACAGTCATATACCAGCGGTTGAAGGAGCATCGAGGCAGGCCGCGCGCTCACGCGGCGCTCCACAGTCCTGAATATTTGAATCGTTGGATGAAATCATTGAGAAAGGTATGCGAATACCGGACTAGGCAGCGCGAAGGGCCCGGTAGGCCTCACAACGCAAGACTCAGCAAGAAGCGGGCGATTTGTACTCGTTCATACTATCCCGCATCAGCTCGCCAGCACAACGGCAGATTCGAGCGCTTCCCCTCTCCAGCTAGCGCGCCATCATGTACGCGAGCACGTCACTGCGTGTGACGATCCCGCCAAGCGCGCCGTTGGCTCGCACGAGCAGCGCGGGATTCGATTTCGACAGCAGCTTCACCACGCTCTCCACCGTCTGCGCTCCGTCGATGATCGGGAAGGGCGGCTCCATCACCTCGCTCACCGGCGCGTCGAGCAGCTTGCCGTTCTCGAGCGCCTTCGCCGAGAGCACGCTCTCCGACACGGAGCCGACGCAGCTCTCGCCGTCCATCACGGGCAGCTGCGATACGTCGTGCAACGACATGAGGCCGAGCGCCTGGCGCACGCTCGCCGCCGGCGCGACGCTGACGACGCGAGGCGTTCCATCCGACTTTCCCTGCAGCAGCTGACCGATGGGCATCCGGTCGGAGTCGAGGAGCTGGTTCTCGCGCATCCACTCATCGTTGTAGAACTTCGAGAGGTAGCGCTCGCCGGTGTCGCAGAGGAAGGTGACGACGCATGCATTCGGATCGTTCACCTCGCGCGCCACCTGCATTGCGACGTGCGCGATCAGCCCACTCGATCCGCCCACGAACAGTCCCTCTTCGCGCGTGAGTCTGCGCGCCATCGCGAACGACTCGCGATCGGTGACGGTGCGATAGTCATCGATGACGGACATGTCGATGGTGCCCGGAATCTTGTCCTGCCCCACACCCTCGATCTTGTAGGGCACTCCGTCCGCTTTTCTCTCGCCCTTGCTTCGCCAGAACTCGGCCAGAATCGATCCGACCGGATCGCCGGAGATGACCTTCACCTTCGGATTCTTTTCCTTGAGATACTTCCCGGCGCCGCTGATCGTGCCGCCCGTGCCCGCAGCTGCGACGAAGTGCGTGATCTTTCCCTCGGTCTGCTCCCAGAGCTCGGGCCCCGTGGTCTCGTAGTGCGCCTCGGGATTCGCAGGATTGTAGAACTGATTCGCGAGGATCGCGTTCGGAGTCTCCTTCGCGATGCGTGCGGCCATCATCACGTAGCTGTCCGGATGATCCGGAGGCACCGCCGTCGGCGTGATGATCACTTCGGCGCCGAACGCCTTGAGCAGCCGCACTTTCTCCTGCGACATCTTGTCCGGCATCGTGAAGATGCAGCGATAGCCCTTGAGCGCGGCCGCCATCGCGAGCCCGATCCCGGTGTTGCCGCTCGTCCCTTCCACGATCGTCCCGCCGGGCCTGAGCTCTCCCGCACGCTCGGCGCGCTCGATGATCGGAAGTCCGATGCGATCCTTGACGCTGCCGCCCGGATTGAAGAACTCCGCCTTCGCGTAGACCGGCGTCGCCATACCGCGCGTGATTCGGCTCAGCCGAATGAGTGGTGTCCAGCCGATCGTGTCGAGGACGCTGTCGTATGGGCGGGTGTTGCGCGGAAGTGAGCTCATGGCGCGGACTTGGCGCGAGTAGGCCGAAGAATGGTGTCGCCAGCGAGCGGCTTGCCGTTCGGATGGCGGAAGAACACGGGAAGCTTGAGCGACACACCAACCGGACGACCCTTCGTGGTTGCGGGCTCGAAGCGAAGCTCTCGCGAGCCGGCGACGGCGGACGAGTCGAGACCTGGATACCCCGAAGACTCAACGACGCTCGTCGACTCCGGCCAGACGATCCCCGTGCTGTCGATGTGGATGTGCAACGTGACGTTCCCCTGCACCTTCAGCGCATACAGCGTGGGCGGGTAGCGGAAAGGGAGCTCCCGATTCAGCATGATCGGCATGACGTCGGGTTTGGCGCCGTCGGTTTGCACGGCCTCGATGGCCTTTTGTGCGTCCTGCCGGTCTATGCAGGCTGAGGTCGCCACCAGTGCGGCGCACGCGAGCAGCTTCAGGGTCGGTTGCATGTCTGGAATGTACTCGCCGTGGATGGGCACGCGGGAGACTACACGCGCAATGCGGTTTCGGTACATTGTGCACATGAATTTGACCGTTTTGCTCGGGGGAACTTCGTCGGAACGCGACGTGTCGTTGGCGTCAGGGCTGCGCATCGCCCACGCGCTTCGGGAGGTTGGGCACCGGGTGACGTGCGTCGATCCCGCGTCCGGCGAGCTGACGCGCGAGGATGAGGACGCGATGCGCTCGGCGGGAGTCGTCAAGAAGGCGCCGCCAACGCGAGAGGCACTCCAGGCGATGACCGAAAGCTCGTGCCTCGCCACGATTGGCATGATGCCAGCCGTGAGGGATGCCGACGTGGTGTTCATCGCGCTGCACGGCGGCGAGGGCGAAGACGGCACGGTGCAGGCGATCCTCGATCTCTACGGCGTGACGTACACGGGCAGCGGACATCTCGCGAGCGCGCTCGCGATGGACAAGGATCTCTCGAAGCGTCTCTTTCGAGCGGCCGGCGTTCAGACTGCGGACTGGATCATGACCGGGCCAGGCGCGGAGCTGAGTGCGAGCACGGTGGAGCGGGCGCTCGGCTTTCCAGTCGTGGTCAAACCCTCCAAGGAAGGATCGACCGTCGGCCTGTCTGTGGTGAAGGAGGCGGCGCAGCTTCGCGCGGCGATCGCCGAGGCGGCGCTCTACGATGATGAGGTGATGGTCGAGCGCTTCGTGCCGGGACGCGAGCTCACGGTAGGCGTCGTGGGCGATCACGCGATGCCGGTGGGCGAGATCATTCCAAAGCACGAGATCTACGACTACGAGTGCAAGTACACGCCGGGGATGGCCGTGGAGGAGTTCCCGGCAAAGCTCTCGCCTGCGTTGACCGCGGAGGCGCAGCGTCTGGCAATTCTTGCGTTCCGCGCACTCAAGCTTGACGGGTGCGCGAGAATAGACTTCCGTATGACGTTGGACGGGGAGTTGTTCTGCCTCGAGGCGAACACGTCTCCGGGAATGACCGGGACGAGTCTCATCCCTCAGGCGGCGGCTGCCGAGGGGATGGATTTCAGCAGCTTTTGCGATCGCATCGTCGCGCTCGCGAAGTCGACACGACGTGGGGGAGGGGGACAGTGATGGCGCGTACAACTCTTCCGACGGCACCGATTGCGGGGCTGTCGCCGGGCGTGCAAGCGCAGGGTGTGTGGTCCGGGCGGCGACAGCTCTTCGTGCGATTCGCGGGCGAGGCCGAAACCGCCGTGCTGTACTCGAGCGAGATGCTTGCGAAGCAGCTCGAGCGTGCGACAGCGCAGGCGCTCGTGCATTCGATCCTGCTGAGCGGCCGCGATCCACTGTCGTGCGCGTCATTCATCGCCGCGGTTTTCGGAAACTGGACTTCACCGCTCCCCGTAGTTCTGGAGAGTGATGGGCAGCGTCCCGATTCGCTCGAGGATGTGGTGCGGGTTGTGACGATGGTGCAGGTGTTGTGGGAGTTCCCGGACGCACCTTCGGGAGCGGAGCGGGCTGTGGCTTCGCTGGCGGCGGTGGCCGCCGCGGGCACTGCCCACGCGCTCACGCTGGCGCCCCGCGATGGCACGAGTGACGGCCAGATCCTGCGGCTCGTCGAGCAGGCACACGCTGCGGCTCCGGGTACGAAAATTGTGATTCATCCCGCGCCTTCGGGGGAGAAATCGCCGCTGGACAGGCGATATGCCACACTGCTCGAGCAGGCCACAACGATTCATCGTGACGTCGTGCTCTCGCTGCGCATTCCTGGCCCCGTCGGAACTCGTTAGGAACCCGGTGTTTGCCATGCGTGTCTAATATTCGATGAATACTTCCGCCACCGACGAATACGACGTCCCCCGGTTGACCCCGGCGGTGCAGTGGATCATCGCGATCAATGTCGCGGTGTTCTTCCTGCAGCTCACGGTCGTGCGTCCGGCGGACATGGTGGCGGCGCTCGCGTTCAAGAGTCCAGGCGATCTCACGCAGCGCCCCTGGACGATCGCGACCTACATGTTCGTGCACGCGGGCTTTCTTCATCTCGCGTTCAACATGTGGACGCTCTGGCTCTTCGGCCCGCGATTGGAGCAGGCGTGGGGGCAACGAAGCTTCAGCTTCTACTATCTACTGTGCGGACTCGGCGGCTGGCTCGCCGATCTCCTCATCGTGCACAACGGCACACCGCTGCTTGGCGCATCCGCGGCGATCTTCGGTGTGATGCTCGCGTACGCCATGCGGTGGCCGGACGACGAAGTGCGTGTGTTTCCGTTCGTGTTCATCGCGATGAAGGTGCGCTGGTTCGTGGTGCTCCTCGCCGCCTGGAATCTCATTCTTGGCATGATGGCGCTGCATCCGACGGACGGCACAGCATACATGGCGCACCTGGGCGGATTCGCGATCGGATGGCTCTATCTACGCGCGGCGTCGGTGCCGAGTCTGGATCGACTCCGGCAGCGGATGTCGCAAATTCCGGATGTGCCGGACGAACCGCCGCGCGCGATTCCACGCACGCACACGCGCTCGCGCGAGCGCACGACGGAGATCGATGAGATCGTGGCGCGCAGCAACGCGATGGCGGCGAAGCGGCAGAGTACGACACTCTCGCTCCCGGGAAAGGTCGGGAAGCAGAAGAGCGAGCTGCTGAATCTGGTGCTCGACAAGATTTCGGAGCGCGGGATCGAGAGTCTTTCGGGCGACGAGCGGCGACTGCTCGAGGAGATGTCGAAGCAGCTGCGCAGCGACTGATCGTCGCTTGGTACAATCGCACGATAGGCGGGGCGGCCATTGACTGGCCGCCCCGTTTCGCATCGAAAGTAAAAGCCCCCCGGGACAGGCCCGGGGGGCGTAGCCGCCACGCCGTTAACCGCGGCGGCAGCGGTCAACCCAGAGAGGGCTGACACACCTCCAACCTACAGCAGGGGCCGGCGTTCGTCCAGATGGGGCTGACGGTCTCTAAAAAGCGGCGAATACAGGGAGTTAAGGCACATTAGACGCTTCTAACTTGCGTTTCCCTGGCCTCCGCCCAACACTTTGCGCGTCCGGTTCGGCTCGCTAGACAAAGCTGCATCCCCCATCTGCGGAGTAGACCGTGCGCATTTCGACCGCGCTGATCGCCGTTGTCGTGCTGCTTGCCCCCGCTCTTCGCGCGCAAAAGACTCCCCAGATACCCAGCCGTCCGAAGCTTTGGGCAGGCGCAGACACCAACGACGCCCGCT
>JAQBQC010000250.1 GCA_028287205.1 Gemmatimonadota bacterium | reverse complement strand
TGTGGGTGAAGGACGAGGGACTCAATCCCACGTCGTCGTTCAAGGCGCGCGGGATGAGCGCCGCCGTCACGCGCGCGCGAGCGCTCGGCGTTCCAGGATTCGTCACGCCGACCGCCGGTAACGCCGGAGCGGCGCTCGCAGCATATGGGGCCGCCGCGCAGCTTCCCGTTCGCGTGTATGCGCCGGCGACCACGCCCAAGCCGATTCTCGACACGATTCGCGTGTTCGGCGCCGAGCTGATGTTGGTCGACGGACACATTGGTGATGCGGGAAAGCAGGCGCGCGCATTCGCGGCGGAGAGCGGCTACTTCGATACGTCGACCCTGCGCGAGCCGTACCGCATCGAGGGGAAGAAGACGATGGGCTACGAGATCGCCGAGCAGTTCGACTGGCGATTGCCGACGCACATCATCTATCCCACGGGTGGCGGCACGGGGTTGATCGGCATGTGGAAGGCGTTTGCCGAGATGCGGGACGGGGGATGGCTCCCGCGCGACATCGCGATGCCGAAGATGATCGTCGCGCAAGCGGACGGCTGCGCGCCGATCGTGCGCGCGTTCTCGGCGGGAGAGTCGAAGGCAACGCCGTGGGAGAATCCGACGACGCACGCGAGCGGGCTTCGCGTGCCCGGGCCCTTGGGCGATCGGCTGATTTTGCGCGCGCTGCGAGAGAGCGGCGGAGACGCGCTCGCGGTGAGCGAGGACGCGATTCGCGCCGCGACGCTGCAGCTGTCGCGCGCGACGGGCGTGGATGCGGCGCCGGAAGGTGGGTGCGCGCTTGCGGTGCTCGCGGAGCTCGTGAGGGAGGGGCGAGTGGCGAGGGACGCGGAGGTGGTGGTGTTCAACACGGGGAGTGGAGCGTCGTACCGATGACCGACCCCCGAGCCGCCCGCAACCTTTCCCTCCTTCTCGCCGCCGCGGTCTTCATCAACTTCGTCGATCGCGGCAACCTCGCGACCGCCGCGCCGGTGCTCGCGACCGAGCTGCATCTCTCCGCGACGCAGATCGGAATTCTTCTCTCCTCGTTCTATTGGACCTACGCCGTCAGTCAGCTCGGCGCCGGCTGGCTCGCCGAACGGTACTCGGTGCAGCGCGTGATCGCGGCAGGGTTCGCGCTGTGGAGCGTCGCCACGATCCTTACCGGCTTCGCGAGCACCTTCGCCGCGCTCCTCGCCCTCCGACTCATTCTCGGACTCGGCGAGAGCGTCGCGTTCCCATGCAGCTCCAAGATGCTCGCGGAGAACGTGTCGATCGATCGGCGCGGCCGCTCGAATGGCGCAATCGCGATCGGGCTCGCACTCGGACCCGCGTTCGGGACGTACGTCGGGGGAATGATCCTCGCGCGCTACGGCTGGCGCATGCTCTTCTTCTCGCTCGGCGCGCTCTCGCTGCTCTGGCTGATCCCGTGGGTCACCGGTCCGGCGCGCACGCTACCGCTGCGACGCGTCGAGCGCACGAGCGATGCGGCGGGCCCCTCGTTCCTCGACATCATTCGCAAGCGCGAGGCGATCGGAGCGGGGCTCGGACACTTCTGCGCCAACTACATCTTCTACTTCGTCCTCAGCTGGCTCCCGTACTATCTCGTCGAGGTGCGCGGCTACTCACTCACGCGCATGGCGACGATCGGCGGGCTTACCTACGTGATGCACGCGGTGGGCGCGTGGTGCACGGGCTATGTGGGCGATCGGTGGATCGAGCGCGGCGAGTCGCCGCATCGTGTATACGCGACCACTTTGGTGGCGAGCCAGGTATCCTCGGCGGTGTGCCTCGTTGGTGTACTGCTCGGCGGGCCGCTGCTGCTCGATGCGAGTCTGCTCGCCGTGGGCTTCACATTCGGCCTCGCATCGCCGACGCTCTACGCGGTCGGACAGCTGCTCGCCGGACCCAAAGCCGCGGGGCGGTGGATCGGATTTCAGGGTGCGGTGGGCAATCTCGCGGGCATCGCGGGTCCGGCGATCACGGGCTTTCTCGTCGATCGCACGGGCTCGTTCCAGAGCGCGTTCGCGCTGGCGATCGGCTTCTCTCTCCTGGGCGTGCTCGCGTGGACGATCGTGATACCACGCATCACCCAGGTGTCGTGGAGCGGCGACGTGACTGCGCCCGCAACCGCCTGAGCCTCGCTAGCCGAGTGGCTTTTCAGCGCTCTGAAGTCCGAGTCGACGTCGCAACGCGCTAGCGAGGCTGTGCGATCGAGACCACTGCCGTGGGCCGTACCCAGTCGTGGCAGATGGCGTGCATGGTGTCAGCGGGCGTATGGAACTCGGTTGCCGTCGCCAAGCGCAGCCGACTCGTATCGCTGAGGTCATAGAGCTCGGCGCTGACCGGGCTCAGTGGTGCGATCGATGGCACACTCATCGAGTCGCGTCGGACTCCGATCGTGCCGAGGTACTTGCGGATCGCTCGTCTCGAAGGCGCCCAATCCGGAACGCTCGACCCGATCACCCACACGCGTGGCTCGCCACGAAAGCGATCCACGTCCACGAGGAATGGTGTATTCGACCGCTCGTCGCAGACGCCGTTGACGTACGACGAGGATGAAAACCCGTACTGCGCTCCATAGCGCGCCATCGCCTGGAAGCTGTTCGAGAAGACATAGATCTTGTCTCCCGACTGACGGTGCGCTTGCACGTACGCGAAGACAGGCTTGAATGGCTCGACCGTATACGGTGGAGGCGTGACGACAACTGCAAAGACGGGAGGGATCATGGCGGCAAGCGCGAGCGCCGCACTCGCGGGTCGAGAGGCCCTGCTGACGCGCTCGACGATCCAGTCGATGCTCGCTGCCGTTGTCAGCAGAAGCGTTGGCAGGAGAAAGAGCACGAGGCGCGTGCGAAACGGATACTGCTGGACGACTGCGGCCGCGAAGGTCACCGCGACGGGGCCGAGCAGGATGAGCGCGACATCGCGCCGTCGCCGGAGCACGAAGAAGCCGCTGAGCGCAAACGCCGTGTACAACAGAGGAAGCAGGTAGCCCGACATCGGTCCGAAGAATTGCGTGAAGCGGTCGCGCGCCCAGAGTACCGACCCGGCTGGAGTTGGCGGTAGCGGCAGAAAGCCGAGCCGCGATTTCCAGAATGCGTGCATGAACTCCATCGTCTGCGGTGTCATGTAGTGCCGCGCGATGAGAAGTCCGCCAAGCGCGGCGCCGGCCCAGATCGGCACCGTCACGAAGACAGGCCTACGCGCGTCGACACCGCTGTCCTTGTTCAACATCCATCGCAACGTGAGTGCGGCGCCGACTCCGGCGAGCACCAGCACGGCCGCCTGCGAGAAGAACACCGCGAGCACACCAACGCCGCCCGCGAACACACATCGGCGAACGGAAGGCGTGCGCTCGCACAGATCGAGTGCGACGAGCGTCAATCCGAGTATGACCAGAACATCGGGGCCGTACTGCTTGAGCTCTCCGGTGTAACGGATGAGAGGCCCGGAGATCGCGAAGAGCGCGACCGCGACGGGCACCGCGATTCCCTCCAGCGTTCGTTCGGCTACACGCCAGAACAGGAACAGGCCGGCGATGCCGCAGAGGAACGGGAAGAGTCTGAGCGACATGTCGCCCGGCCCGAACAGCCTTTCGGAGATGTCGAGGACTGTTAGAAACCCGAGCGGCGCGGTCTGGGAGTACCCCAGCGGCTGCGAGAGCAGCTGCGGAAGCGATCGCTCGGTGATGTTGCGCGCGATCGAGAGCTCGTCGAACCACATTGAGGTGTCTGCGAGATACTGCCACACTCGAAGCGCGACGCCGATTGCCAGAATCGCGTAGATCACGCGATTGCTTCGGAGGGATTGCGCGAACTGTGCTTGCCGATCAGCCATGTCACCGCCTCGTTTGGGAGCCAACCCGACGACGCGAAGCTACTGCGGGTAGCTGCGAATCGTAACCGAAGGGCGACGATATTCGAGAAGGGACAGTTGTGTGCGCCGCGAATTTGACGTATGTCGTCATCGGGTAGCCGGAGTGCCGCGAGTGAATCTCCGCCCGGAGTTTCGATGACCGAAGACTACGACCCGAATCTGTCGCCCGGCTGGGAGCGTCGGACGATCGTGATCGCGATCATCCTCATCATCTTCGGCATCGCGATCATCCCGATGTCGATCACGGCGTATCGTTCCGGGCAGCCGATCCCAATGCTCACGAGGGAACGGCCCATCTACGGAACGGAAGGTTTCTTTATCACCTTCTGCTGCGTGATGGTCGGCATCGGAGGGATATGGGCCGTCAAGCGGAAGAAGCGTCGGTAGCTTCGCTCACCTGCCGAAACGGTAGCTCGCCTTCAGATAGATCACGTTCTTCGCCGGCACACCGAACACACGGCTGGCATCGCGCAGCAGCGAAGCGTCGTCGAGCGCTGCGTTTCCGTCGCGCGTCTGCTGCCATACGAGATAGATGGCTGAGCCGCTGCGATACTCCCAGCGGATGACGCCGTTCACGCGAATCGCGCGCGAGACGAAGCTAGTCTCGTTGGGTCCATCGCCGAGCACGAAGGACTGCTCGGCACCGCTCCCATCGGGATCGATCCGGACGCGGCCATCGGGGAGAGACTCGACGGTGCCACGGTCCTTGCCAAATACATCGAAGTCGAACGTTCGCGGCGCGCGCAGGGCCTTGTAGCCGCTGAATCGCGCCGTGGACACGAACGGCTGCACGAACAGCTGCACGCTC
>JAQBQC010000233.1 GCA_028287205.1 Gemmatimonadota bacterium | reverse complement strand
ATCGCCGTCGCCGGCGCGCTGCGCATCCTCGCGCACAAGTGGGGCGTTCCGCACCCATCGCTGCTCGTGCTCGGCGGCCTCGCGGTGGCACTCATACCGGGACTGCCGCAGCCGAAGCTGGATCCCGAGCTGCTCTTCGTGATCTTCGTGCCGCCGCTGCTCTACTGGAGCGCGCTCACGATCTCGCTGCGCGAGATGCGCACCTTTCTCGGACCGATCGTTCGCCTCGCGACCGGACTCGTGATCGTGACCATGGCGGCAGTGGCCGCGGTCGTGCACTTCCTGGCGCCCGAGGTGGGGTGGCCCGCGGCCTTCGTGCTTGGTGCGATCGTCTCGCCGCCGGATCCCGTTGCCGCGGCCGCGGTGCTGCGGCCGCTCGGCGCGCCGCGCGACGTCACGACGATCCTCGAGGGCGAAGGGCTCATCAACGATGCGACGGCGCTCGTCGCGTACCGGCTCGCCGTGGCGGCAGTGGTCGCGGGGAGCTTCTCGCTCCTGCACGCGACCGAGAGCTTTCTGCTCACCGGCATCGGTGGCGCGCTCGTGGGGCTGGCCGCCGGATGGCTGGTCGCCTTCGTGCGCACGCACATGCCGCACGTCGTAGTCGTCGAGAACGCACTCTCGCTGCTCTCGCCCTTCATCGCGTATCTGCCCGCCGACGCGCTGCACGTGTCCGGCGTTCTCGCCGTGGTGACGATGGGCGTCTATCTCAGTACGCGGGGACCGCGCGTCGTGCCACCGGCCACGCGGCTGCAGGCCGGCGCGATGTGGTCGATGGTCACCTTTCTTCTGGAGAGCCTGATCTTCATGCTCGTCGGGCTCGAGCTGCCTCGCGTAATGGTGGCGCTGCGCACGCACACGTTGAGGGAGCTGCTCGCGATGGTGCTCGTGACGACGCTCGTGTGCATTCTCGTGCGATTCGTGTGGGTGTTCATTTCCATCTATTTCGGCGACGCCAATCGCCGCGCGGGCAGGCCGAAGTCGTCGAAGCGATGGAAGAAGCCGTTCTTCATCGCATGGGCGGGGCTGCGGGGCGCAGACTCGCTCGTGATCGCACTCGCGCTCCCGCTCACGACACGCAGCGGCGCGCCCTTCCCGGCCCGTGATCTCATCATCTTCGTGACCTTCGGCGTCATCTTCGTGACGCTCGTGCTGCAGGGATTCAGCCTCGCACCGCTGGTGCGCCGCCTCGGCCTGCAGGGCGAGGCGGCCGAGGCCCGCGAGGAACGGCTGGCTCGCGTTGCGATGGCCGACGCCGCGCTCGAGAATCTGCGTGACGTGGCGCGAAACGAGAAAATCCCCAAGGACATCGTCGCGAAGGTGCGCCACGAGTACGAGCAGCGCAGACGCACGGCGAAGCAGATCCATCTGCCGCAGCAGGAAAATGGCTTGGACGGCGCTGCCTATCGCGCGCTGCGGCGGCGAATGCAGGCGGCAGAGCGCGCCGAGCTGCTGAAGCTCGCCGAGTCGGGAAAGATCGGTGGCGACGTCATGCGTCACGTGCAGCGCCAGCAGGACCTGCGCGACATGCTGCTGACATACGACGAAGAGGCCGGGAGCGACTCGCACGAGCACCTCGCACCCGGCGATGATTTCACGGCGGCGCGGGAGGAGGAGGAGAGCGACTCGCCGGGGTGAGTGTGCGCGGCTGCGCGTGTTCGAAGCGCGGCGTGAACGGTGATGTTGCGCACAGCGTGCTGATACGCATCGGGGTCGTTGCGAGTCACCCTTCGCGCGTCATAGAATTCGGAAGCGCGCGAATCGGAACCTGGCATAGAGGCTCATCGGATGGCAGACGAACCAAAGCCCCAGCAGAAGTGGTTTCATACCGCACCGGGATATCTCACGGCGACGGCGGCGCTCGTGGGATCGATCACGGCCGCGGTGACTGGCCTGAGCCAGCTGGGCATCTTCCATTCGAAGTCCGACGCACCTTCGGCGGTGGTCGCGCCCGCGGCCGCACCCGCGCCATCGAGCTCGCAGCACGTCACCGCACCCGCCCATCGTACGCCCACGCGAAGCGAGCCCGCTCCGCGCGCCGGTGGTCGCACGGAGCCCGCACCGGCGCCGGCACCCGCTCCGGCGCCCGCCACTTCGCATCCGGCGCCGGCCGCGACACCGCCCGCGGCCACGCCCGCACCAGCACCCGCGCCTCCTCCGCCACCGCCTCCCGCTCCCGTCGCAAAAACGGGAAACATCGGTCCCGGAACCACGCTGGAGCTCGCGAGCGGATCGCGCGTGTGCAGCAACAGCAGCAGCGATGGCGACAAGTTCACCGCGACCACCGTCACACCGGTGAACGGCAGCAACGGTGTCTCGCTTCCGGTTGGGACACAAGTGATTCTGAGCGTCCAGACCGCGAAGGCGCCCGTGTTCATCACAGCGAAGGGCGTGTCGGTCGATGTCGCTGGAAAGGCAGTGCCGATCAGCGGCAACGCGACCGCGCACACCGAGTTCAACGCCGCGCCGAGCACGAAGGGGATTGGACTCGGCGCGTGCATTCCGGAAGGCGGGCGCCTGTCGCTGCGACTGACCGATGGCGTGGCGGTCACCCAGCCCTAGCTCGCAAGCACGTGTCGCACAACAACTTGGCCAGCCCGTAGCCCGCGGCGTCGCCGCGCCCATCTTCCGCTCGCGATCTGGATGCGTAACATCGTGCATCCCATTTCAATGGAGCGAGATATGGCCCTGGTCGATCGCGTAAAGAATATTCTACTCTCGCCGCGCACTGAATGGCCGGTGATCGACGCGGAGCCGGCGACCGTCGCTTCGCTATACACGGGCTACATCATGCCGCTTGCCGCGATCCCCGTGATCTGTCAGGCGATCGGCATGTCGATGATCGGCATGACCATTCCGTTCATCGGCGGACACTACAAAACTCCGATCGTCAGCGCGCTGATTAGCGCCGCGGTGTTGTACTGCTTCAGCCTCGTCGCCGTGTACATCGTCGCGCTCATCGTCGATGCGCTCGCACCATCGTTTGGCGGCACGAAGAATCAGGTGCAGGCGCTCAAGGTCGTCGCGTACTCGTACACCGCGTCGTGGGTCGGCGGCATTCTGTCGATCATCCCCGCGCTCAGCATCATCGGTGTGCTCTTCGGCATCTACAGCCTCTACCTGCTGTATCTCGGCCTGCCGGTGCTGATGAAGTCACCGCCGGAGAAGTCGCTCGGGTACACCGTGGTCGTGGTCATCTGCACGATCATCGTCACGTGGATCATCTTCTTCGCAGTGGCGGCGCTCGGATTCGGAATGGGAGCCGGCGCAATGGCTGGTGCCGGAGCAGGAAGCTACAGGCCCTGAGCTGCCCCCTGGGCCAATGAAACCCGAGCCGGCCCGATGCATGGGCCGGCTCGGGTCGTTTTGGCCGGGCAAAATGCGCGAATGGACAAATCGGCGCCGCGCCGGCACGAAACGATGTCGCCGCAGTAGCGTCTTCAGAGCATGCAATCGAACGACAGCGCCACACGCGCGAGCACACGCCTGCGCGCGTGGGTCGCGGATTGGGGTAATGCCCTCTCGCTCCTGATCGCCGTCTACGCCCTCGTCTACCTGTGGCTCATGAGCCACGCGCAGACGAGCTTCTGGTCGCACGTGCTTCGGGCGCTTGCGTTCCTTCCCATGAACGCCGCCGCTGCGACTCTGGCGTTCCGCGCGAGCCAGCTAACCAGCACCGATCCGCGCATCCGCCGCGCGCTTCGCCTGGTCGGCATCGCCTACACGTGCGTGTTCGTGGGCAACATGACCGCGTTCTATTCGAAGTTCGAGCAGAACGGCAATCCACTCGCCGACTGGACGAACATTCTCTATTTCGGCTTCTACTCGTTCGGCCTCGCGGGGCTGCTGTCGATGCCGCTCGCGCGCCGGGTGCAGAACGAATACCGGAAGTTCCTTCTCGACGCAGGAACCGTCATCGTGGGTGGCGGGCTCGCCATCTGGTATCTCGTCATCATCCCGTCGAGCACCTATCAGCTCGATGGATTCTGGGGGACGTTCTGGGCGCTCGCGTACCCGATCGCCTCGATGCTCCTGCTGCTCGGCGTCGTCACCGCATTCATGCGCCGTCCCGTGCAGACGAACTCCGGAACTCCCGCAATGCTGCTCGCGGGGTTGCTGCTCTATCTCGCGTCGGACCTGTCGACCGACATCACGCTGCTGCAGTTCGGATGGGGAAGCACGAACTGGACCGACGTGATCTACGTGCTCGCCTACGTCGTGATCGCGTTCGCGCTCGCTCGCTACTACTCGAAGCCGCCGGTGATCGCGAACGAGAGCGACAACACCGCGCGCTCGCAGCCGTTCACCTACCTCCCGTACTTCAGCGTCGCGGTCTGCTACGGGATGCTCGGCGTCGTCGCCGTGCGGCGCTGGCCCGAGCCGATGAGCGTGCTGGCCGTCGGCGGCATCGTGATCACCGCGCTCGTCGTGATTCGCCAGATCGCCGCAGTGCGCGAGAACGTGCGGCTGCTCTCCGAGCAGTCGAAGCGCGAGAACGAGGCGCGCTTCGAGGCACTCGTGCAGCATTCGTCCGACGTCATCACCATCGTCGATGTCGACACGGTCATTCGATACGCGAGCCCGACGGTGATGCAGATCTTCGGACACGCGCCCGACGAGCTCGAAGGCAAGCGCCTCTCAGATCTCGTGCATCCCGACGACGTCCCGCGCACGCTCAGCTTCTTCATGTCGGTGCTGCCCACGGGCGCCGTGACGACGCCGGCGGAATGGCGGATGCGGCACCACGATGGCGGCTGGCGCGACGTCGAGGTGATCGGCACGAATCTGCTCAACGAGCCGACGGTGCGCGGCATCGTGCTCAACACGCGCGACATCAGCGAGCGCAAGGCGCTCCAAGCCGAGCTCACGCACCAGGCATTCCACGACACGCTCACCGGGCTCGCGAATCGCGCGCTCTTCCTCGACCGTGTGACGCACGCGCTGGTGCTCGCGCGCCGGCACTCGCGCACGATCGCCGTGATCTTCCTCGATCTCGACAACTTCAAGACCGTCAACGACTCGCTTGGCCACGCGCAGGGTGACATGCTGCTCATCCACACGTCGGAGCGGATGCAGACGGCGGTTCGCACGGCGGACACCATCGCGCGCTTCGGCGGCGATGAGTTCGCGATCCTCATCGAGGATGCATCGGACAACGATGCCGCGATGACCGTGGTCGAGCGCGTGCTCGAGCTGATGCGCCACCCGTTCCATCTCGACGGCAAGGAAGTGTTCGCGTCCGCGAGCATCGGCATTGCGGTGGCGGACACGAATCACACCGCGAGCGATCTGCTGCGCAACGCCGACATGGCGATGTACATCGCGAAGCAGAGCGGAAAGGGGCAGTACCGCCGCTACGAAGCGCGCATGCACACCGAGGCGATGGAGCGGCTCGAGCTCGAGGCCGATCTGCGCCACGCGATCGACCGCAACGAGTTCACGCTGCGCTATCAGCCGATCGTGCTGCTGCAAACCGGCGAGATCGCCGGCGTCGAGGCGCTGGTGCGATGGAACCACCCGACGCGCGGCATGCTCTCGCCGCTCACGTTCATTCCGCTGGCCGAGGAAACGGGGCTGATCGTTCCGCTCGGGCGCTGGGTGGTTCGCGAGGCGTGCAGGCAGGCCGTCGAATGGCAGCACCTGAGGCCGACGGGGAAGCCGCTCACGCTCACGATCAACATCTCGGGACATCAGCTTCAGGGCCAGCACGTTGTGGAGGATGTGCGGCGCGCGCTCAGCGACAGCGGGCTCGATCCGCGGCAGCTCGTGCTCGAGATCACCGAGAGTGTGCTGATGCAGCAGAGCGGGACCATCCTCGAGCGGCTGCATGCGCTCAAGGCGCTCGGCGTTCGTCTCGCGATCGACGACTTCGGCACCGGGTACTCATCGCTCGGATATCTGCAGCGCTTCCCGATCGACATTCTCAAGATCGACAAGTCGTTCGTGGATGACGTGG
>JAQBQC010000204.1 GCA_028287205.1 Gemmatimonadota bacterium | reverse complement strand
TTCCTCGATCACCTCGGGGCCAATCCCATCACCCGGGAGCAGCGCGATCCGTGCCCGCATGCTAGTACGCTCCCGCGCGTGTGCGCTCGAAGGCGGCGATCTCGGGCTCCTTCGCCGCGAGATAGCCAAGTTGGTCGACTCCCTGCAGCATGCAGTGCCGCGCGAATGGGTCAACGGGAAAGTCGAAGCGCTCGCCGCTTGGCAGTGCGAACGTGCGGCTCTCGAGATCGATGGTGAACACCGATTGCGGATCCGCGGCGATCAGCGCGCCGATCCGATCGACCACCGGCTCGGGCAGCGCAACGGGAAGAAGTCCGTTGCCGAGCGCGTTGTTGCGGAAGATGTCCGCGAACTCGCTGCTCACCACCGCGCGGAAGCCGTAGCCGAGAAGCGCCCACGGTGCGTGCTCGCGCGACGATCCGCATCCGAAGTTCTTTCCCGCCACGAGCACCTGCGCGGCCTTTGCTTCAGGTCGATTGAGCACGAACTCCTCGCGCGGCGCGCCGCTCGCATCGTAGCGCCAGTCGGCGAAGAGATCGTTGCCGAGTCCCAGACGATCGGTGGTCTTGAGGAAGCGCGCAGGGATGATCTGATCGGTGTCGACATTCTCGAGCGGCAGCACGACTGCAGTCGAGCGCAGGGTGACGAAGGGCTCCATGCTCAGCGACCTCTCACGTAGGAACGCGCGTCGGCTATCGTGCCGGCGATCGCGGTTGCGGCGGCTGTGAGCGGGCTCGCGAGAAATGTGCGTCCGCCCTTCCCCTGTCGCCCCTCGAAGTTGCGGTTGCTCGTGCTCACCGCGTACTGCCCGGGCCTGAGCTCATCGCCGTTCATCGCGATGCACATCGAGCATCCGGCCTCTCGCCACTCCGCGCCCGCGGCGCGAAAGATCTCGTCCAGCCCCTCGGCCTCAGCCTGACGCTTCACCTCCTGCGAGCCCGGCACCACGAGCATGCGCACCGTCGAGGCCACGCGCTGTCCGCGCATCACGCCGGCCGCCAGGCGGAGGTCGGAGATCCGCGAGTTGGTGCAGGAGCCGAGGAACACCACATCCACCGCTTTGCCGAGGAGTGTCTCGCCCGGGGTGAGCGCCATGTACTGCAGCGCCTTCTCGAGCGCGCGTCGCTCCGACGCGTCGCTGAGATGCGACGGCGTGGGCACCGGCGCATCGACGGCGATCCCCATGCCGGGATTCGTGCCGTACGTGATCATGGGCTTGATCGTGCTCGCATCGAGAATGACGGTGCGATCGTGCGTCGACCCCAGGTCGGCGGCGAACGTGCGCCAGCGCGCGAGCGCCGCGTCCCACGCCGCTCCCTGCGGCGCGTGCGGGCGGCCGGCGAGATATTCGTAGGTGGTGTCGTCCGGAGCGATCATCCCGGCGCGCGCGCCCGCCTCGATCGACATGTTGCACACCGTCATCCGCTCCTCCATCGACAGCGCGCGGATCGCCGAGCCCGTGTACTCGAGAACGTGTCCGGTGGCGCCGCCGATGCCGATCTCGGAGATGAGGCGCAGAATCAGATCCTTCGCGGTGACGCCCGCCGCAAGCACGCCATCGACTCTCACTTCCATCGTGCGCGCGCGTCGCTGCAGCAGGCATTGCGTCGCCAGCACGTGCGCGACCTCCGAGGTTCCGATGCCGAATGCGAGGGCGCCGAACGCGCCGTGCGTGCTCGTGTGGCTGTCGCCGCACACGATGGTCATCCCGGGCTGCGTAAATCCGAGCTCGGGGCCGATCACGTGCACGATCCCCTGGTGCTCGCTGCCAAGCGTGTACAGCGGCACGCCGAAATCCGTGCAGTTTCGCTCGAGCTGCGCGAGCTGGGCGCGAGCCTGCAGGTCGACGACAGGGATGCGGCCATCGGCGCCGCGAGGCGTCGTTGGCGTGGAGTGATCCATGGTCGCGAGCGTGCGATCGGTGCGCCGCACCTTCAATCCGCGCTCGCGGAGCACCGAGAATGCCTGCGGCGACGTCACCTCGTGCACGAGGTGCAGATCGACGTAGAGCACGGCGGGCGTCGCGTCGGACTCCGCCTGGATGAGATGGTCGTCCCAGAGCTTCGCGAAGAGCGTTCTTGGGCGTGGCTGCGTCATGTGGTGACAGTTTCGGAGGATGCGCGCCGCATGTCCATGCGAGGCGTCGCGCTGTGATGTGCGGCGTCGGTTGCGCGCGCGACGGCGAGCTCGAGCGAGTCGCGGATCGCGTCCCAGCTCGCATCGAGAATGTTGGCCGCTGCGCCGATCGTGCTCCACCGCTCGGACCCGTATGCGGTTTCGATGAGCACGCGCGTGATGGCGGCGGTGCCCAAATGCTCGTCGATGATGCGCACCTTGTAGTCGACCAGATGCGTTTCGAGCACGGCGGGAATGTACGGTGCGAGGGCGAGTCGAACCGCGGAGTCCAGCGCATGCACCGGCCCGTCGCCCTCGGCTTGCGTGCGCACGCTCGTCTCGCCCACGCGCATCTCGACAGTCGCGCGCGCGCGTGATCCGCCCGCGATGCGGCGCTCGACGACCACGGTGTACTCGCGCAGCTCGAACGGCACCACGTATCCGGGGGACGCGCGACGTACGAGCATCTCGAACGTTCCTTCCGCGGCCTCGAGCTGCGCACCAGCGTGGTCGAGCGCCTTCACCTGCTCGAGCACGGCGCGCTCCACCGGGCGAGCGTCGAGGCCCAGCGAGCTCGCGCGCAGGCGCACATTCGCGCGTCCCGACAGCTCGCTCACGACGACTCGCATGCGATTGCCAACGAGCGCCGGATCCATGTGCTGGTACATCGCCGGCTCCTTCGCCACCGCGGCGACGTGAATGCCGCCCTTGTGCGCGAAGGCCGCGCGGCCGACGAAAGGCGCGTGCGCATCGGGCGCCAGATTCGCGACCGAGGCCACATAGTGCGAAAGCTCGGTCAGCGTTGCGAGCGATTCCTCGGGAACGCACTGCATGCCACGCCTGCCCTGGAGATTCGCTATGAGCGCGAGGAGGTCGAGATTGCCGCAGCGCTCACCGTAGCCGTTCACCGTTCCCTGCGCGTGCACGCACCCCGCGTCGATGGCAGCGAGCGCGTTCGCGAGCGCGAGGCCGCGATCGTTGTGGGGGTGAATGCCGAGAGGCGCGCGCATCCGCCGCGCCGCGCGGCTCACCGACTCGGCGACAGTGCGCGGCTCGCTGCCGCCGTTCGTGTCGCACAGCACGAGCACGGACGCGCCGGCGTCGCGGGCTGCTTCGAGCGTCTCCAGCGCGTACGACTCGTCGAGCGCGAGGCCATCGAAGAAGTGCTCGGCGTCGTACACCACATCCTTGCCGAGCGCGCGGAAGTAGGCGACGGTATCGGCGATGAGTCGAAGGTTCTCCTCCCGCGTGGTCTCGAGCACGAGGCGCACGTGGGTAGCCGAGCTCTTGCCGACGATCGTGACCACCGGCGTGTTCGCGGCAACGAGTGCCTGGATGCTCGGATCATCTGCGCAGGAGACGCCCACGCGACGCGTGCTCCCGAATGCAGCGATGCGCGCGCGGCTCGGCGGATTCGACTGTGCGCGGCGGAAGAACTCCGCGTCCTTTGGATTGGAGCCCGGCCATCCACCCTCGATCGTGTCGATGCCGAAGGCGTCCAGGCGCGCGGCGATCTTCACCTTGTCCGAGGCGGACAGGGAGAGACCTTCGCGCTGGGTGCCATCGCGCAGCGTCGTGTCGTAGAGATGAATGCGAGTCGTCATTCGTGTCGCGGGATGAGGCGAAACGCAAACCGGCCCCTCGGGAAGTCCGAGGGGCCGGTTCGCGTGGTGTCGGTTAACAGACCGTCAGCCGTGTGCGAGCGCGCCGCCCCTCAAGGAGAGTCGAATAATGGAAAGCGGAATGAGCGCGAGTCGAACGTACGTCATGACGATGTGTGCTCCGAACGTTTGTGTGCCGACCACTGCTGCTCTGCTAGTCTCGGCAGGCACGAGCGTTCTGTCAAGGCTCTCGTGCGCATGCAGCAGACGCTGTCCGGCCCACCCGCGTCACGATGGTCTACTTGTCAGACGACCTCCGCAAGCCCCATCGTATGGACTGCGACGGCGTGCGTGCCGCGCCGAATTCGATCCGTTCTACCACTCAGTCGAGGCTTTCACGCGATGACCACTCCGGGCGGACCCACCAACTATTCGTCGATGACGGACGCTGAGCTGCGTGCGCTCGAAAAGGATGGCTCGCTTCCGCCTGCCGCGTGGCAGGAGGTCATCGATGAGTTGGGGCGTCGTCGGAAGGCCGCTTCCCGATCTGGCGCGCCCGCCGCATCCACGCCGGCCGCCGCATCTTCGCCCTCGATACCGGCCATGCCCTCGCCGTCAATCGCGGACGACGATGATTCGCGGCTCGGGCAGGCGGTGCAGCACCTCACCGCGCTGCTCGTTCCCGGCGAAACGCTCGTCGCGTATGCCGTGCAGCGACGTCTCTTCGCGTTGTCGCACCGGCGCGTGCTCGTCGCTGCGACGAGCGGGCGGTTGATCCGCATCGAGCGCGGCATCTTCGGCGGCTACACGCCGGCGGACATGCGCTGGCAGGACATCGAGAACGCCCACCTTCGCGTCGGCATCTTTGGCGCGGATCTCACCATCACCTCGCGCGGACGCCAGGATCTCGCGTCGAGCGG
>JAQBQC010000190.1 GCA_028287205.1 Gemmatimonadota bacterium | reverse complement strand
CGACGGCGCGTCGCACGTGCGCGCGCGGTCATTCACATGGGAGTGGAGCATGCCAACACGGAACGCATCGGCCGTCTGGGAAGGCGGTCTGCAAGAGGGGACGGGAAGCTTTTCGGGAGCGAGCGGCAAGATCGGCGGGACGTACTCGTTCGGCACGCGCTTCGGCGAGGAGCCCGGCACGAATCCGGAAGAGCTGCTTGCAGCCGCCGAGGCTGCCTGCTTCAGCATGGCGCTGAGTGTGGGGCTGGAGCAGGCGGGCTCGCCGCCAACGAAGATCGAGACGAAGGCGGCGTGCACGGTCGAGAAGGTGGGCGATGGCTTCGCGATCACGACAATGAAGCTCGTCGTGCGTGCGACCGTGCCCGGCATCTCCAGCGATGCGTTCGCCAAAATCGCGCAGGCCACCAAGGACGGCTGTCCAGTGTCGAAAGCGCTGAAGGGAAACGTGAAGCTCGAGATGGACGCAGCGCTGGCGTAACCGAGGAGCATTCGGAGGCGGATGTCTTGCGTCCGCACTCCCGCATACCCAATGTGAACGCATCGTCGCTGCCCGCGGCGATGCGATCCTCCCCTCTCCTCGCTCACGATTGCCCGCCATCGAGATCCGTCCGCGCCGCGCAACAGAGCTCGTGGATGCGAGCTTCCAGCTGTTGCGCCGCTACTACCCGCACCTCGTCACCGTGAGCTCGCTCGCGATGGCGCCGGGGTTGTTCCTGCGCATCATCAAGCGCGACCAGCTGAGCAACCAGCAGGTGATGATGGCACACCCGATGACGTTGTTCGTGGTCTCCGCCGTCACGTGGGTGCTGCTCGTGGCTGCCGGCATCGTGCTCACGGTGGCCATCTCGGATGGCTATCTCACCGGCGAGATCGACATCAACCGTGCGTTCCGCGTTGGCGGGCGCAAATTCTTCTCGGTGTTCGCCGGCGAGCTGCTGCGATACTTCTTCATCTTCGCATGCACGATGATCATCGTCATGATCGGGGGAATTCTCGCCGCGCTCCAGGCGAAGATCGTGCTCGTCGTGCTCATTCCGCTCGCGCTATGGCTCTTCGCATACCTGTGGCTTCGCTCCTTCGCGGTGTCCCCTGCGATACTGCTGGAAGGGCTCGGTCCGGTGGAGGCCAACCTTCGCTCGTGGCGGCTGTCGAAGAACTGCGCCGCGCATCTGTTCTTCTCCGTGTCACTCGTGATCATTCTGAGCTGGGTCGTGAACATCATCGTCACGGTGCTCGGCGCCACGGTGCTCACGCAATCCACCGCGGCCATCCTCGGCTCGGTGGTGTTCATTCTCATCTATCCGTTGTTCAGCGCCGTGTGGACGCTGGTGTACTACGATCTGCGCATTCGGAAGGAAGGATTCGATCTCGAGATCATGTCGCGCGAGCTCGGCGGCGACATTGCGCCGCTCCCGGCGGCCTGAGCTCGGATTACGGGCGCGAGATACGCGGCTCGCGTCGCGCGCCATCGGCGACGCCGCCGGACACCACGAAGGCCATGAGATCGGCGCTCTCGCCGGCCAGGGGCTCGACCTGCAATGCGGGAACGAGCAGCAGATGGCCCGCGAACGCGTACGCCTGCGGCACGTAGACCCCCACGTAGCCGGGGATGCCCAGGATGTCGAGCGACTCGCGCGTGACGAATCCGATCACCTTCACGCCGCTGCCGGGAATGAGCTCCACGGTGACCGGGATGTCGAAGCGGCGCTTCTCACCTACGAACGCGTTCAGCAGATCGCGCGTGGATGAGTAGACCAGCCGCACGAAGGGAAGCTTCTCGATGCTGCTCTCGATCACGGACACGATCCCGGCAGACACGAGGCTCGACGCGATGACGCCGACGAGCGTGATCGTGACGATCGTGACGATGAATCCGGCGCCGGGGATCGAGAGGTTGAGCAGCCCGTCGATGCGCCGAAAGAGCGCCCAGCACACCCAGAGGGTAACGGCGACCGGAGCCGTGACGACGAGCCCGCGCAGAAAATACGCACTCAGCTTTCGCATCCTCATCGGATGGGTGCGGGGGCCGATCGGCGCCAGCGGCTTGACACCGCCACGCGGTAAGTTTGAAGCGTGACCAACACGACAACACAACCACCGCGTTCACTCGTGCCGCGCATGCTCTGGCAACGCACCGCCGTTCGGCATCTCAAGCGCGCCGATCCCGTGCTCGCGAACATCATCGAGCGCGTGGGCCCCTCCCGATTCGCGCGACCCACGACCGGGTCCCATCTCGATGCGCTCGTGCGCTCGATCGTGTCGCAGCAGCTCTCCACGAGCGCCGCGGCGACCATTTACTCGCGCGTCGTCGCTCTGGTCGGCGTTGCGGAGCCGCTCCCGCATCACTGGCTGGCGCTGAACGATCCAGATCTGCGCGCGGCCGGGCTGTCGCGCCAGAAGATCTCGTACATCCGCGATCTCGCTCGCCACGTGCAGGATGGCGCGCTCCCAATGGCGAAGCTGCACGAGATGGAGGACGACGCAGTGATCGAGGCGCTCACGGAAGTGAAGGGAATCGGCGTGTGGACCGCGCAGATGTTCCTGATGTTCCGCCTGGGGCGGCCGGACATTCTTCCGGTGCTCGACCTCGGCATCCGCAACGCCATCCGTCGCGCCTACCGGCTGCGCAAGGAGCCGACGGCCAAGCGCATGTTCTCGCTCGCGAAGCCGTGGGAGCCGTATCGCTCCGTCGCCTCGTGGTATCTCTGGCAGAGTCTCGAGCTCGAGCCTGTCGTGAGCGCGAAGTCGAATGGCCGCTAAGTCGCGGGCGCGTGCACCACGCGGCGCTCCGCGTGGTGCGCCCTCCAAGCCGGCGCCGCGCGCCGAGCGCTTCGAGCTCTTCGCGATCTGCGCGCCGGGGCTCGAGGATGTGCTCGAGGCGGAGATGCGCGCGCTCGGCCTCGAGGTAGGCAAGCGCGACATCGGCGGCGTCGCCTTCGCGGGCGGCTCGAGCGCGCTCTTTCGCGCGAATCTCTGGCTGCGCACGGCCACGCGCATCGTGGCGCGCGTGGGCGAGTTCCATGCGCGGCTCTTCGATGAGCTCGAGCGGCACTCGCGCAAGCTCTCGTGGGGCCGCTTCATCGCCAGCGGGCAGCCGGTGCGGCTTCGCGTGTCCACGAGCAAGTCGCGTCTCTATCACACGGGCGCAGTGGCGCAGCGCATCGCCGAGGCGATGGAGAAGTCGACGGGTGTCGCGCCGACGGTGACGAGCGGTGGCGATGAGGATGACGAAGCGGGCGAGACGCCGCTCGTGATCGTCCGGCTCTTTCGCGATCAGTGCACCGTCAGCATCGACACCTCCGGCCCGCTGCTGCACCGGCGCGGCTACCGCCTCGCCACGGCCAAGGCTCCATTGCGCGAGACCTTGGGCGCCGCGCTCCTGCTCGCGAGCGGCTGGGATCCGGCAACGCCACTGGTCGATCCGCTCTGCGGCGCCGGGACTATCCCGATCGAGGCCGCGCTCATCGCGCGGCGCATTCCGCCGGGGCTCTCACGGAGCTTCGCGTTCATGCGCTGGCCAGGCTTTCACGAGCCCACGTGGAAGAAGGTGCTCGACGAGGGGCGCGCGCAGATTCTTCCCGCCGCGCCCGCACCGATTCTGGGCTCCGATCGCGATGCCGGCGCGATCACCGCGTCGCGCGAGAACGCCGAGCGCGCGGGTGTCGCGGGGGACATCGTGTTCGAGGAGAAGGTGATCTCGCGCATCGCCCCGCCCCCGGGCTCTACGCCGGGTGCGGTCGTGACGAACCCTCCGTACGGCGTGCGCGTTGGCGACCGGGACGCGTTGCGAAATCTCTACGCGCAGCTCGGGACGATTGCGCGCGAGCGATTCCCCGGCTGGCGGCTCGTCGCGCTCTCCGCCGATCCGCGGCTCGACGGCCAGATTGGCGGCACGATGGAGCCGGTGCTGAGCACGAAGAACGGCGGGATCGCCGTGCGTGCGATGCGCTCGACTACTTGATCCAGCCGAACCAGCTCGCGATCAGCGCGAGTGCGGAGCCCGACATGATCAGCGCCGCGATTCCGCCGAAGACGTTGAGCGTGCGGCCGTTGCGGAAGCTGCCCATCACCTTCGAATTGTTGCAGATGACGAGGACGATGATGATGAGCGGCGGGGCGAGA
>JAQBQC010000157.1 GCA_028287205.1 Gemmatimonadota bacterium | reverse complement strand
TGGGCATCTATCGCTCCGTGTATGACGACCGGCACTACCTGATCGGAGTTGCGCTGTCCAACCTCTCCGGAGTCGCGCTCGAGCGAAAGGACTACGGCAAAGCGGAGGCGCTCCTCCGCGATGCGCTTGCGCGGTACCGCCAGACGCTACCATCGGATCATCAGCTCATCGGAATCGCAAGCGTGCGGCTGGGACACGTGCTCGTTCGCGAGAAGCGCTTCGCGGAGGCAGAGCCGCAGAGTCGCGGTGGATATGACATTCTCACGAAAAAAGGCAACTCATCCACGACGTGGATTCAGACCGCGCGCGAAGATCTCGCGATCGAGTACGACTCGCTGCATCGTCCCGACATGGCGGCGAGCTTTCGGTCGGCGCCCAAACAATGAGATGACTCGTCGAGTCGACGATCGAGGGTAATACCATGCCAACGAGCTACAGAATGTATGTGGAGCGACGCAAGGCAGTCGAGGAAGACTGCGAGTACACGGAGCAGCAGTACGTGCAGGCGATCGCGCGCCGAGCCGATGCGCTTGCGGATATGGACACGGCAGAGGGGAATCTCGACCGCGGGAGTGCGGAACTGAGAGGCGAACGCGAAAGCGATCTGCTCGAGAGCACTGCTCGCCTGAATGCTGCGGCGGTGGAGGTGAACGTGGCGACCGAGGAACGCGATCGCGCACACGGGGAGCGCGAGGATCTCAAGAACGAGTACCCTGGGTTCGAGGCGGACTTCAAAAAAGGGATCTCCCCGTCGGATGAGCGTGCACCCGCCGACGTGACGACTCGACGAGAACGAATCGGCGAGCTCATGGATCAGACAAAGTCCGTCATCGACACTGGCATCATGACCGGCGGAATGATAGCGAAGATCGTCACGGCGACTCCTGACGTTCATGAGCAGACGCCGCCGCCCGCGACGATCCAGCAGATCAAACAGGAGGTGTCAACACAAGCCATTTCGCTCGACGGGCACACGACCCAGGTGTACAACGTCCGCGTGAGTGCGACTCCCGGGCAGGAGCCGCCGGAGGTCATCGAGAAGGAGAGCACGAAGGAGCGCAACGAGGAACGTGAAAAGGAGCGCCAGAAGGAGCTCGAGGAGGGGCGTGAAACGGAGGAGCAGAAGCGCTATGTAGAGTCACAGGTCGAGGCGATCGGCGAACAGGAGCACATGACCGGGGCAGACGGCCTGAAGGAAAAGAACAACGAGCTCCTGAAGGACATGGCGGAATCGAGCAAGCACTCGTCGTTTCCCGAACCCGAGAAATCGGCGGAGCTGATCGCCGCGCAATCGCGCACGGTCGCCAACGACAACGACCCCTCACATGATGGGACGTCTCCGCGCACGCCAGCCAACGACAACACTCCGGAGCACCGCGAGATGCCCGCTGCCGACAAGCCGCTCGCGATGCCCGCGCACGCCGCCACTGCTGGCGGAATGCCCAATCCTGATCCGCCAGCGCACGCACTCGCGGCGCAGACGCCCGCGAACGACAACAAACCACGCTCTCCTGCGAACGACAACGATCCCAACTTCTAGATCGCTCCCTGAGTCACGCGTGCCGCAGGCGTACGGCTTCGAGTGAACGGCGCCACGCATCTCGAACGCCCAGCAGGTTCCCGAGCAGTAGATGCATCACGACGACGGCGCCGACGACCGCGGCCAGCTGTGCGGGGCTTCGAAACAAACCGCGTAGCGGGTGCATCCACGCCGGAAGCGGTGTGGCGAGTGGCATCGTGCTCGTCAGCTGATACACGAGCATGGCGACGAGCGCGAGACGCACGATGTGGCGTGCGACTCGGTACGCTCGGTAGTTCGCGAGCCATTGTTCGAGTCGACTCGCCGGCCAGAGTAGAACGAGGCACGCCGCAACCGCGAGAGCGAGGCGCGTGTCGGACGGCGCGCCGGGAGCGAGCTTGCCCAGCAGCAGAAAGACCCCGCGCGCCGCACCGATCTCGATTGCAGCGACGAGCGGATACAGCGCGACGAGCAACGGGAGCGCTTTCGGCACCGCCCAGAAGAAGACGACGAACCCAACGACGGCAATTCCGCCGCCACACCCGGTGCTGGAGTATCCGCCCGCGAACCCGCCCGTAGAACCGCCCAACGGCGGCGCCCAACCTGTGTTGCCGCCCCAGGGACTCGCAGGCGGAGGGTTGATGAGCGGCATCGGGCCGTTGGTCGACGGCGGCGGCTCGCCCGGCGCATGACCGGGCAGCTGCGCGTCATGACCAGGCCATGGCGAGTTGTGTCTCCAGTAGTCATCCGATGGCACCATTGACGTTGCTCCTCGTCGACGTCAGCGACTCACACTCGCGCCGCGATTCCGCCAGCTGCCTTCGAAAGCCGCGACTCCGTCGCACCGCTCTGCGCCTGGTCGTGCGCGCGCGCAGAATCATTGTGCGAGCCGGGATACTCCGGCCGCAGGCGCACGACATCGCGCCGCGGCACTCTGCCTCGCGTGGCGAGAACGACGGCGGTATCCGGCACGGCTGCGATGCTCGCGATCTCCCCGCCAATCACGAGGGGTCGAGAGCCCAGCGTCATACGAATGGGCGACTGGTCTTTCATTGGAACAGCAGCGCCGCCACGCACCGACGCGATCGCGTGCGCCAAGCGACTCGGTGCACTGAACCACGATCCCTTTGCGAACATCTGCGCCATGTGCGGCTGCGTGCGAGACACCGCGACCGGGCCCGAGATGGCCTCCATCGTCAGACTGCCGCGCACCGTGTTTCCATGGACGTCCGTGGGCGTGAGCTGCCACGCCTGCCCCGCGCGCTGCGAGATCAACTCATCGGTCGCGGGCGAGCGCCCGGACAGCGCAACCACGCTTCCGAAGATCGACAGCCATTTGAGCGCGGTCGCCTCCCCGAGCTTTTCGTTGATGCCCTCGACCCCTTGCGTGGCAGCAATCATCGCGAGGCCGAGTGAGCGCCCGATCGGCAGCATTTGCGCGTCCTGCGATGTCGCCACTTCCTGAGCCTCGTCCACGATGAAGGCGACCGGAGTTTCCGCGGTGCCGCTCCAATCGCGGTCGGCGCGCGACTTCAGCCCGCTGTAAAGCCGCGCCTTTATCAGCGCCGTGACCACCGAGCCAGCAACGCCATAGCGATACTCGGGGATGAGCAGCCCGATTCTTCCTCCAGTGAGCGGAGAGAGGATGTCGATCGTGTCCTTGCCCGCAGGCGTCTTCGCCCAGCGCAGCAGCTCGGGTGTGGCGGTGATCGTCGACAGCCACGAGCGAATGACCGCGAGAATGTTGCTGCGGGTCCGCTCCTCCATCGTGTCCCACTCGAGACGGAAGTACGTGAACGCCTCCCGCAGCAGCGGATCATCTTCCGCCTTGGGGATCAGCGCCTCGATGAGCTGATCGCGATCCTGCTTGTTGCTCACGACCTGCGCGGAATGGTAGAGCGACCACCACGCGCCGCCCGCGGCTTGCGCGATCACGGCGCCTCGCCGAAGCGCGCCAGCCGCGCTGTTCACCCAGAACATGTCCTGTCCCGCGCCATCCGGCGCGAGGATTTCGCGCACGGTGTCGATAATGACCGAGGGCTCGACACCGGACACCAGCGAGATCTCGACGCCGCGTGCGGGATCCACCAACTGCATTCCGGGCAGGTCCACCAGCTCGCTGGGCAGCGCGCCCTTTCCGTCCATGA
>JAQBQC010000109.1 GCA_028287205.1 Gemmatimonadota bacterium | reverse complement strand
CGTCTCCGCCGACGGCAGCGACTTCCAGACGCGCCAGTCGAACGAGATCGCGCCGATGGGCCGCGGCTACGAGCACGTGCGCGATGCACGCCTCGCCGAGACCGCGCCGCGCTGGGCCGCCGAGGCGGTGCAGAAGCTCTCCGCCAAGCCGGTGGACGTGGGCCGCTACGACCTCGTGCTGCACCCGAGCCACCTCTGGCTCACCATCCACGAGTCGGTCGCCCACCCCACGGAGCTCGACCGCGCCCTCGGCTACGAGGCCAACTACGCGGGCACCAGCTTCGTCTCGCCGCCGGAGAAGATGCTCGGCCAGCTCAAGTACGGGCCCGAGATCATGAACATTCAGGGCGACCGCACACAGCCAGGCTCACTCTCCGCGTGCGGGTGGGACGATGAGGGCGTCGTCCCCGACACGTTCCTGATAATCAAGAAAGGAATCGTCAACGACTACCAGACCACGCGCGAGCAGGCGCCGTGGCTCGACTGGTGGTACAAGAAGCAGGGAAAGCCCACGCGCTCGCACGGCTGCTCGTATTCGCAGTCGTGGGAGGACATCCAGTTTCAGCGGATGCCCAACGTCTCGCTGCTCCCCGGCGAGAAGGAGCAGTCATTCGAGGACCTCATCGCCGCCACGGACCGCGGCATCGCGATCATCGGCGAGGGCTCCTTCTCGATCGATCAGCAACGCTACAACGCGCAGTTCGGCGGGCAGCTCTTCTATGAGATCAAGGGCGGCAAGATCGTCGGGATGCTCAAGGACGTCGCGTACCAGATGCGAACACCGGATTTCTGGAACTCGATGGACATGATCGGGGGCAAGAAGAGCTACCAGATGGGCGGCGCGTTCAACGATGGGAAGGGACAGCCGAGCCAGTCGAATGCGGTGAGCCACGGCTGCGTCCCGTCCCGCTTCCGGAACATCAACGTGATCAATACGGGGAGGAAGGCATGAGCCCCCGGTCACTGTTCGATCCCGCGGGTTTTCTCACGCAGGAAGATGCGCAGGCGCTGACGAAGCGCGTGCTGGGGATGGCGAAGGCGGAGCAGACGCGCGTCTCGATCACCGCCGGCGCGCGCGGTAACACGCGGTACGCCGTCAACCAGATCTCGAGCGGCGGCGACAACGCCAACGTCACGATATCGGTGCGCAGCACCTTCGGCACACGCAGCGCGAGCACGACCACCAACAAGCTCGACGATGCGTCACTGCAGGCCGCGGTGGACATGTCCGAGCGGCTGGCGAAGCTCGCACCGGAAGATCCGGAGTCGATGCCCGAGCTCGGAGCGCAGACGTACGACAGCTCGCCGGGTTGGAGCGCGGTCACCGCGGGGCTCGATCCCGCGGGACGCGCGGCGGCCGTGCGCGCGGTCACGGAGCCCGCGCGCGCCGCGAAGCTTGCAGCCACCGGATACATCGAGTCCGATGCCCAGGCGCACGCGATCGCGACGAACAAGGGACTGTTCGCATACGGACGGCAGACGGGCGCGGCGATGACCACGACCGTCCGCGCACCGGACGGCAGCTCGAGTGGATGGGCCGGCGCATCGCACACGGATTGGTCGCGCATCGATCCCGAAGCGCTAGGCGCGCGCGCGATCGAGAAGGCGCGCGCATCGATGAATCCCGTCGCGATCGAGCCGGGTCGCTACACGGTGGTGCTCGAGCCGACGGCTGTTGGCAATCTGGTTCAGCTGTTGGCGTTCGCGCTGAACGCACGCAGCGCGGACGAGGGACGCAGCTTTTTTACGAAGCAGGGCGGTGGAAACAAAATCGGGCTCAAGGTCGTAGATGAGCGCGTGACGCTGGTATCGGATCCACTCGATCCCGATGCGGCGGCACTGCCGTTCACTCCGGAAGGAATGCCGGCGAAGAAGACGACGTGGATCGAGAACGGCGTCGTGCGCAACCTCGCGTACGATCGCTATTGGGCGCAGAAGCAGGGGAAAACGGCGACGCCGTTGATCGGATCGCTGAAGCTCTCGGGCGGCACGACCAGCATGGAGGAGTTGATTGCATCGACGCAGCGCGGGATTCTCGTCACCAGATTCTGGTACATCCGCCCGGTCGATCCACGCACCGTCCTCTATACAGGACTCACGCGCGATGGCACGTTCCTCATCGAAGACGGTAAGATCACGAAGGCCGTCAAGAATCTGCGTTACAACGAATCCCCCGTTTTCATGCTGAACAATCTGGACGCCATGGGCCCGTCGGTTCGCGTGAGTGCGAGTGAAGACGGCAGCCCGGGATTCGCGATCGTCGTGCCGCCGATCAAGGCGCACGATTTCAACTTCACCAGCCTGAGCGACGCCGTCTGATGACAGATCGTAGAGATTTCCTCAAGAAGAGCGCACAGGTGGCCGCCGCAGTGGCCGCCGCCAATGCGTGGAAGGCGACCGGCGGCGTGGCGAGCGCGCTCGCATCCGTTCCGTCGCGACCGATCGAAGAGATTCCGGATTCGACGATCAAGGAGCTCATGATGACGGGGCTCAATGCTGCCAAGTCCGCGGGCGCGGGCTACGCCGATGTTCGCATCGGACGCCAGCGACAGAACTTCGTCTTCACGCGCGAGCAGCAGATCCAGAACGTCGTCGACACCGACTCCATGGGATGCGGCATTCGCGCGCTCGTGGACGGCACGTGGGGATTCGCCGCTACGCGCCTGCTCACCAAGGACGGCGTCTCGGCCGTCGCAAAGGAAGCGGTATCGATCGCCAAGGCGAATCGCAGTGCGCGCGACAGACCCGTGGTGCTCACGCCGGCGTCCCCCTCGGTCGGCACATGGAAGAGCGCCTTCACGAAGGATCCGTGGGACGTGTCCGTCGAGGAGAAGGCGGCGCTGCTTCTCAAGGCGAACGGCGAAGCGCTGAAGGTGAAAGGCGTGAAGTACATCTTCAGCGGCCTGTTCTTCGTCAAGGAGGAGCGCAGCTACGCGAACAGCGAAGGCTCGCTCACCCAGCAGACGGCCGTTCGCTCCTGGCCGATCATGCAGATCACCGCGATCAACGCGGACCAGAGCGATTTCCAGAATCGCACGAACATCGCGCCGCCAATGGGGCGCGGATGGGAATACGTGCTCGATCGCGATCTCGCGGGACATGCGCAGCAGTGGGGCGAAGAGGCGGTGCAGAAGCTCACCGCGAAGCCGGTCGAGGTGGGCCGCTACGATCTGGTGCTCCACCCGTCGCACCTCTGGCTCACCATCCACGAGTCGGTCGCGCATCCCACGGAGCTCGATCGCGCGATGGGCTACGAGGCCAACTACGCGGGCACGAGCTTCGTCTCGCCGCCGGAGAAGATTCTCGGACAGCTCAAGTACGGACCCGAGATCATGAACATTCAGGGCGACCGCAGCCAGGAAGGATGTCTCGGCACAGTCGGGTGGGATGACGAGGGCGTGAAGCCCGAGCCCTTCCTCATCATCAAGAAGGGAATCGTCAACGACTACCAGACCACGCGCGAGCAGGCGGCATGGCTCGACTGGTGGTACAAGAAGGAGAAGCGCGAAACGCGCTCACATGGCTGCTCGTACGCGCAGAACTGGGATCGTGTCCAGTTCCAGCGCATGCCGAACGTGTCGCTCCTGCCGGGAGAGAAGGAGCAGTCCTTCGAGGATCTCATCGCGGCGACGGACAAGGGCATCGCGATCATCGGCGACGGCTCGTTCTCCATCGATCAGCAACGCTACAATGCCCAGTTCGGCGGACAGGTCTTCCACGAGATCAAGGGTGGGAAGATCGTCGGCCAGCTCAAGGATGTCGCCTACCAGATGCGCACGCCCGACTTCTGGAATGCGATGGACATGATCGGCGGCAAGAAGAGCTATGAGTTCGGCGGAAGCTTCTTCGACGGAAAGGGTCAGCCGGGGCAGATCAATGCGGTCAGCCATGGCGCCGTTCCGGCGCGCTTCCGCAACATCAACGTCATCAATACCGGGAGAAAAGCGTGAGCCGCCCCCATCGCCTTTTGTCGCCTGAAATGGCGCCGGACGCGGGGATCGTTTCTCCCGACGACGCACAAGCCCTGTTCGCACGGGTCGCAAAGCTGTCGAAGGCCGAGACGGTCGAGATGCAGTTGAACAGCAATCACACCGGCAACACACGCTTCGCCGCGAATCAGATGTCGACCTCGGGAAGCGTCACCGACATGCAGCTGGCGGTGCAGAGCTCGTACGGCGCGAAGCACGCGGTGGTGGTCACGAACGATCTCACCGACGAGTCGATCGCGCGCGCGGTGTCGGAGTCGGAAGCGCTCGCGAAGCTCGCGCCCGATGATCCGGAAGCGATGCCTCCGCTCGGCTCGCAGACGTACGTGCCGGTGAATTCCTACTTCCAGTCCACGGCCTCGCTCACGGCCGCGGATCGCGCGAAGGCCGCGCTCACGGCACTCGCGCCGGCACGCAGCGCTGGCGATCTTCAGGCCGCCGGGTTCATTATTACCAGCGAGTCGTCGGTCGCACTCGGCAACACCAAGGGATTGTTCGCGTATCACCGTGCGACGAACGCGAATTATCAGCTCACCGTGCGCACGGCGGACGGCACGGGATCGGGGTGGGCGGCCGCGGATCATCCGGATTGGTCGCAACTCGACTTCAAGGCAGTCAGTGATCGCGCGATCGAAAAAGCGAAGCTGTCGCGCAATCCGGTGGCAATCGAGCCGGGCCGCTACACGGTGATTCTCGAGCCGCAGGCAGTGGGAGATCTGGTGCAGCTCATCGGAAATTATTCCGATGCGCGCTCTGCAGATGAAGGTCGCAGCCCGTTCGTGAAGACCGGCGGTGGTAACAAAGTCGGGGAGAAGATCGTCGATGAGCGAGTGACGATAGTAGCCGATCCGCAGGATCCGCAGGTGATGTCGCAGCCGTTCGACGGCGATGGACTCGCACTGAATCGGCAGGTCTTCATTGAGAATGGTGTGCTCAAGCAGTTATTCTACACACGATTCTGGGCGAAGAAGCAGGGCAAGACTGCAACGGGACAGCCGGCGTCGATCAAGATGATGGGCGGCAAATCATCGATCGATGAGATGATAAAAAGCACGCCGCGTGGCGTGCTGGTGACGAGGCTCTGGTATTTGCGGGAAGTCGATCCGCGCACGATCCTCTATACGGGACTCACGCGCGATGGTACGTTCCTGATTGAGAACGGCAAGATAACAAAGGCAGTTCGCAATTTTCGCTTCAATGATTCGCCGTTGTTCATGCTCAATAACCTCGAGATGGTCGGACCATCAGTACGACTCGCCGGCACGGAGCAGGGTGGCGATATCGTGATGCCGACGATCAAGGTGAAGGACTTCAACTTCACGAGCCTCTCGGAGGCCGTGTAGAGATACGACGGATTTTTTTCGACGTCGTATCGCCCCACCGATCCACCGGGGGATCGGGCGGGCTGTTTTCACTCCGGTTCAATGGAGAATGAATCATGGCTACCAAGAAAAAGAAGTCCGCGACGAAGAAGTCGGGCCGCAAGTCCGCCACGAAGAAGAAGGGCGGCGCGAAGAAGGCGGCCAAGAAGCGCAAGTAGTGCTTCGACGTTGTGCATAGTAGAACGAAAGGCCGGCGGATATCGCCGGCCTTTTCTATTTGATGCCGATCATCATCGCACGGATGCACGACGCGCCGGCAGAGCTCTGCCGGCGCGTTTGTCATCCAGCTGCTTCGGTCGCGAATCAGGCGGCGCGCGGCGCGGCCACGCGCGTGGATTCGTTGTCGACTTCAGGAGCCGGGCCCCAGATGTAGGCGAAAAAGGCGGGCGTCGGCTCATCGCGATTTCCATTCGAGATGACAATTCCGACGGGCTCGCTCTCCTCGTTGAATTCGGCTGTCTTTGGCATAGCGGCGTTCCTCGGTACGGGCGGAAAAAAGCCCCCGTAACGGTCGGGGGCCGCCCACCTCTAAGGCACCGTCCATGCCCTCTGCGGCACGTCGGCACCGCTCAGTCCAACTCGTTCTGTTGCAGGCAGTTATGAATTTTGGCAGAGCTGCGTCCGGAGCTGATCGACGCGAAGTGACACGTCCCCCAGACGGTCAGTCGTGTCGAAACGTTACGCGACCGCCTTCCTGGCGAAGAAGGTCTCGTTGCTCGACGATCCTTCCACGATGGTCTGCCATCCATAGTAGGAAGCTTCGAGCTCTTCGAGCGGAACCAGCCTCACGCCGTCGGAGCTCGTCTCCACCACGTGGACGCCGCCGTCCTTGGTCGCGGCCTGCAGAATCGAGAGCGCCTTCTGTCGCTGCTGCGGAGTCAACTGCTGCAGCGCAGCCGCCGCGCAGACCACCGCGCTGATCGGAAAGTCGGGCTCCCATACCGCGAGATCGCTCACCACGCCGCGAATTCTCCCCGTGAGCCCGACCCCCGCCGCCGCGTCGATCACGCGCTCGATCACATCCTCGGTCGGATCGAGCGTCGTCACGTCGCAGCCGTTCGCCGCGAGATAGAGCGAGCGCCCCTCTTCCAGCGCGCCGGCCACGAGCACGTGTCCCTCGTGCGCAGCGGCTGCGGTGCGCGCGATCGCGCA
>JAQBQC010000105.1 GCA_028287205.1 Gemmatimonadota bacterium | reverse complement strand
TGACCCGGCGCGATCTCGGTGATCTCCACCGGAAAGCCCACGCGATCCACCCCGAACTGCGCGGCGCCGCGCAGCACACGCGCCGCGCCGCGAGGGCCGTACATCCGCATCGGCTCGGTGCGCCCCTGCAGTGCGAGCGTCCGAAAGAGACCGATCACGCCGATGATGTGATCGCCGTGGAAATGGGTGATGAACACATCGCTCAGCGCGAACGAGATGCCGTACCGCATCATCTGCCGCTGCGTTCCCTCTCCGCAATCGAACAGCAGCGTCTCGCCCTCGCGGATCACCGCGATGGAGGAGACGTTGCGCTCGACGGTAGGGCGCGCGGCGCTTGTGCCGAGGAAGCGTACGGTGAGCGACATAGCCCGGAATATACCGGGTTCCATGCGCGCTGCAGGCTCGTAAATTCCTCGCATCAACGCCGCGTTGGCACCTGCCCTGCAACCTTCCGCACGGCTCGTGAGTTATGTCGATGACGTGGCGTGTTCTGCGTCTTCCGCTCCCCATCGCACTACGGCGGCCAAGTCCAATGATGTCGTTTCGCTCCATTGGTACCAGCATCGACGCGCCAGGTCGCACGACAGCTACGGCAACGCGCCCTCGTCATCTGCCGTACGATCCGTTGCACGCGGAGCGCCGGCAGGCGACGGAACCGGAGCCCACGAAGCGATCAACACCGTGGAGTCGCTCGCCGCACGAATACGTGCTCCTCATCATCCTCGCGACGTTGATCGGGCGAATCATCCTCGCATCCACGATCGGGCTCGGCGTCGACGAATCGTACCAGGTCTCCGTTTCGCGCCCGCTCTCGCTGAGCTACTTCGACCATCCGCCCCTCGCATTCTGGCTGCCGGGCCTCGTCACTCTGCTCACCGGAAGCATGAATCGCGTGCTGCTTCGGTTGCCGTTCATCGTGTTGTTCGCCGGCACGACGTGGATGATGTTTCGGCTCACGGCGCGACTCTTCGGCGACCGCGCGGGCGCCATCGCGGCGCTCATCCTCAACGTGACACCGGTGCTCAGCGTGAGCACGGGCGGATGGATCCTCCCCGACGGACCGCTCATGTTCTGGATGCTGGCATCCGCGCTGTGCCTCGAGCGCGTGCTGCTTCCGCCACGCTCGGCGAGCGACGTGGTGCGCGCGCCTGCAGCATGGTGGATGGCGGCGGGCGCATGCGCGGGACTCGCGATGCTCTCCAAGTACCACGGTGTGTTTCTGCTCGCTGGCACGGGTCTCTTTCTGCTCACCAACCGTGACGCGCGCCAATGGCTTCGGCGCCCCGAGCCATACCTCGCCGCGCTCGTCGCCGCGTTGGTGGTCTCGCCAGTGCTGCTCTGGAACGCGCAGCACGACTGGATCTCGTTTCGCTTTCAGGGCGGGCGCGGTGGGCATTCCGGTCTTCACATCGTGCCCGTTCTCCAGAACATCGGTGGACAGCTCGGCTACCTGCTGCCGTGGATCGGCATCCCGCTCGCATGGGTTCTGGGCAGAGTGCTGCTCGAGGCTGCGCGGGATGCGTGGCAGCGCGTGGCTCGTGCGAGCACGACCGATGTGGAAGCGCCAAACGAGGAGCGAGTGCACGCCGCCCGCTGGTGGCTCGCGTGCCTCGCGATCGGACCGATCGCGACGTTCACGCTGATCGCGCTGGGCGGGCACCGCGGCCTACCGCATTGGCAGGCACCGGGCTGGCTCTTCGTGATTCCGCTGCTCGCGGAGCGAGTGGATGCGCGCCTTGCGCACGGATCCGCGCGCGCGGTGCGCCGCACGCGCGCCTGGCTCGTTGGATCGGCCGTCGCGTTCGCGCTCGTCGTGCTCGCGCTCGCAACCGAGATCACATTCGGTTGGGCGAACCGCCTGTCGCCGTCACTCTTCGCGAAGGGTGACCCTTCGCTCGAGACGCTCGACTGGCACGATCTTCCAACTGCAATTGCGCCCATGCTGCGCGAGTCCCGCAGCGATGCCGGGCACGTGGGGGCGCGGCCATTCATCGCCGCCACGAACTGGATCGACGCGGGGAAGATCGCGTACGCGATGAACGGTCGCGTGGATGTGGTGTGTCTGTGCAGCGAGCCACACCACTTCGCGTTCGTGCACGATGAGAAAGGCTATCTCACGCGCGACGCGGTGATCGTCGAGCGCGCCGGAGCGCGGCCGCCCTCCTCCGTTCCGCTCTCCGAATATTTTCGATCCGTGAAGCCGATTGGAACGACGGTGGTGACACGGGACGGATCTCCCGCGATCACGCTCGACCTTTATCGCGGCGAGACGCTCGTCGCCGACGTTCCCGCGCGCATGCCCTGAGCGGGATGTGCGGCGATGACCTCCGCGTGGCGCGCCGCGTCGATGTTGCCCCCGCTCAGCACCACCACCACCGGTCCTGCCGGTCTGTAGATCTTTTTCTGAAGCAGCGCGGCAACGCCCACGGCTCCTGATCCCTCGACCACGAGTCCTTCCTCTCGCGAGAGCCACGCGATCGCCGTCGCGATCTCATCCTCGGTGACGATGGCGAGCACGTCGAGCGAATGCTTCCCGACGTCGAGCGCGAGGTCGTCGATGTCGCCCGAGAGCCCGTCGGCGAGCGTGTTCTCGTGGGACACCGGCACGAGCGCTCCGGCCTCCAGTGCGCGCGCCATCGCGTCGCTGCGCGTTCCCTGCACGCCGAGGATGCGAACGGTGGGCGCCTCCGCGCGAAGCAGCGATCCGAAGCCCGCGAGCAATCCCGCGCCACCCACGGGAAGAATCACGGTGCGCACCGAATCCAGCTCCTGGAGAATTTCGAGCGCGGCCGTGCCCTGACCGGCGATCACCGCTGGATCGCCCGTCGCGCTCACGAACGGTATGCCATCTCGCTCGGCGTGCGCCATAGCGCGCGCGAGCGCGTGATCGTAGTCGGGAGATGTTGCATCGACCCTCGCGCCGAGCGCGGCGATGCCGTCGCGCTTGACCGCGGGCGCGGTGGAGGGGATGTAGAGCATCGCGGAGATGCCGAGCTCGCGGGCGGCGTAGGCGATCCCGAGCCCGTGATTGCCGGCCGATGCGGCGATCACGCCGCGGGCGCGCTTCTCGGGGGTGAGTGAGGCGAGGGCATTGTACGCGCCGCGCAGCTTGAACGAGCCGGTGATCTGCTCGCACTCGAGCTTGAGGAAGACGTCGGTGTCGGCGAGCTCCGAGAGGATGGCCGAGCGGCGGAGGTCGGTGCGGCGGACGACGTTGCGAATGCGGTCGGCGGCGGCGTGAACGTCTTGTGAGCGGAGGTCGGAGAACATCGAGCATCGTATCCCGATGGCGCGCGCATTGCAATGTGACCAACCGAAGGAAGGCGCGTCCTTATGACGTAGCTGTAGTGCGCTTGCCTGCTCCGCCCTCGCCGATTAGCTTTAACTGCGTGAGGGGAGCCCCGAGCGATCGGGGCTTTTGTGATAGCGCGATGGGACCGGGTTGGTTCCGAGGCGTTTTTCACGCGGGGCTGTAGCTCAGCTGGGAGAGCGCTGCATTCGCATTGCAGAGGTCAGGGGTTCGAGCCCCCTCAGCTCCATATAGAGAGCCAGCAGTCCCGGCTCCAGTAGTTGTCGCGAGTGGTTTGCGCCCTGGTTCGGTAGGACGGATAGTTCCAATGGCCAGGTGTCGCACCCACCGCGATTCGGTGATTGCCCGCCGCTGTTCGGTAGGACGCAGAGTTCCAATGACGGCGCGCGTGGCATAGCGCAGAGAGAAGGACCAACGCCCGGCGAGTTATCTCGCTGGGCGTTCGTGCATCCAGCCTCCGCGCCGCGGAAATCTCCTACGGCGCGACGTGCGACTGCATCACGGTGCTCGCCACCCCATCCGACAGCGTGAGCTCGAGATCGCTCGCCCGCGTCTCCACCATCGCGGCACCGCCGCGCGCGAAGGAGAGAATCTCTCCCGTCTTCGCATCGCGCACGACCGCGAGCGGATATCGCTGCGCGTTCCAGGTGATCGACGCACCATTGCCAACTCGGCGCGCGAGCGCCGGGTGCGCGTCGGCAAGCGCGCGCTGGCCCGCGGTCGCGCTCGATGCCGCGCCCAATGTGCTGATCGCGGCATCGCGACGCACATTTCCACGCGGTCCCGCGAGCACGAGCGACGCGATCGGCTTCGTCGCGCGCGAGAGCGGAATCGCGTACGCGAAGCTGCGGCCCGCGCCCGGCGCATCGGCGATGCTGTCGCCGTCGAACGAGAGCGCGAACAGCGGCGCGCCGCTCGCGTCGAGCGCGCGCACTGCGTAGGCGCCGCTTTTCTCGGGAAGCGACGGGTGAGTCAGCATCTGGAAGGAGGGCTCGAGCTCCACGCGGCCATCGACGATCCTTCCCCACACGATGATGCAGGGCTGGAAGTCCGCGTGAACGAAGTCGGGCGCGCTGGGATGGCCCACGCGCCAGTTGTAGACGCCCGTGTACGTGTAGTCGCTGATCCACTGCGGATGGCAGTAGCTCATCACTTCGGCCGACGCGGGAGGATAGAGCGTCGACGTCGCGACGTCGAGGCCGTACACGCCGATGTTGCCGCTCGCGTACGGATAGTTCGGATCGGTGGTGCCGTTGATGCCGCACGGCGCGTGCAGCCGTCCCCACGCGTGCCCGAGCTCGTGCGAGATGATCTCGACCTCGTTGGAGCCGTCGTAGCCCAGGCTCGCCCCGCCGCCGATGTAGGAGATGCCGGCGATGCCGCTGGTGTACGACGTCTTCACGATGCCGAAGTAGTTTCGCGGACTTCCTTCCGCAACGCGGAGCGCCAGCATCTCCGCGAGAATCGTCCCCCAGGAGCCGTTCGCATTGCCGCCGGTGAGGGCGAGCGCGTTCGTCGTGTACGTCGCGTGCACGTCGGCGCTGAAGGTCGAGATCGGATGAATCTTCACCGTCTTCGCGAGCAGCGCGTCCTTGTTCGAGCTCGAGACGTTTCCCGTGAGATTGTTGACGCTCTGCTTGACAGGTATGAATCGCACGTAGAGCGGGGAGAGATTTTTCACCGTGAGCGCGAGCGGCGTGCCCGACACCGGGAAGCTGTTGTTGGCGCGCTGCGACTCGGGAATCGCGTGCGAGGGATCGATATCGGCGAGAATGGAGAGACCGGGTTTGATCATCGATCCGGGAACCGCGAGGTTCCACGAGTTGGCGAGCACGCTCTGATTGACCGAGGTCGGCACGGCGTGCGAGGGAGCGGCGATGATCGTGGGCGATCCCTGCTGCGCACCGTTCACGTAAAAGCGCACGCGCACCTGCGGCGCCGCGCCGTTCGCCTGATTCGCGACGACGAACACGCGGAGATATCCGTCGCGATTCTGCACGAGAGGAACGGCGCCGTTGAGCGTCTGCGTGCTCTGCGTGAGATACATCGCGCCGATCGTCAGATCGAGCGTCGTGAGCGTCTTCGAGTAGACGACCGTCGTGGGAAGCGGAGTGCTGCTGGAGACGACGTTGAGCGTCGCGGACGCTGGCGACGGCACGTAGTTGGTGTCGTTCGATGCGACGGATGCCGCGATGAGCTGGTAGCTGCCCGGCGCGAGATTCGTGAGCGTGGACGTGTGCGCGACGTTGGTCGAGTAGCCGCCGGGACCCGTGACCGAAACGGAGGCCGCTGTACCCGACGGAAGTCCGCTCACGGTAACGGCGAGTGCACCATTGCCAGGTTGCGTGGGTGTGCTGCCGTCGCTCGAACAGCCGGCGGCAAAGAGCGCGACGGCGAGCAGTGGGGCGAGAGCACGACTGCGGGCGGACGCGAGCGTGTGCATGGCGTGTGTGATTGGCGTTCGAGCGACCGTCTGGTGCGGGGGACTACGAGAGGGACGGTTCGTTCGGGCGCCGTGTCACGGCAGGGCTCGGTATATGAGCAGCCCCTAACGGCAGTTGCGGGATTTGGGGTTGCCCGTGAGTCGTGTGGCGAATAAAATTCGCGTCTCAGTCGTGCGTGGAAGGTCGCGAACGGCTGGGATCGTAATGCCCCTTGGTGTAACTGGCAACACGCCTGCCTCTGGAGCAGGAGAGTCCTGGTTCGATCCCAGGAGGGGCAACTGACACGCGCGCTTGGGCTTAGGCCTCGGCGCGCGTGGTGTATCTAGGGCGCAACAGGCCTCGCACTACTCGTCCCAGTCGCTCTTTCTCGGCATCCGGCGCTGCCCATCACGCTCAGCCCCGCGGACGCGAAGAGCTGACCTCTCGGCGCTGCAACTTGCGCGTTGTATTTTCACTGCCGCTACGCGCTCGAGGTGATATCGGTGTCCTTGGTCTCGCGCACGAACAGACTGCCGATCACGAGCGTGATCGCCGCGATCGCCACTGGATAGCGGAGCCCCGCATAGATGTCGCCGGTGGCGGCGACGATCGCGAAGGCCGTGGTCGGGAGGAAGCCGCCGAACCACCCGTTGCCGAT
>JAQBQC010000111.1 GCA_028287205.1 Gemmatimonadota bacterium | reverse complement strand
CCCGCCGCTCGCGCTCGATGGCCCCGTGCTCTCGATCCGTCGCTTCGGCACCGACCTCGCCGTCAATCAGCTCGTCGCGAACGGCACGCTCACGGAAGAGATGATGCAGCTGTTCTCGAGCTGCGTGAAGGCGCGGCTCAACATCATGATCTCCGGAGGTACCGGCTCCGGCAAGACGACGATGTTGAACGCCATGAGCACCTTCATTCCCGTGCACGAGCGGGTGATCACGATCGAGGATGCGGCGGAGCTCCAGCTGCAGCAGGATCACGTCGTCCGCCTGGAAACGCGGCCGCCCAACTCCGAAGGGCATGGAGAGGTGGTCGCACGCGATCTCGTCAAGAACGCGCTCCGCATGCGTCCCGATCGCATCATCATCGGCGAAGTCCGCGCCGGCGAGGCGCTCGATATGCTGCAGGCGATGAACACGGGCCACGAGGGGTCGCTCACGACGATCCACGCGAACACGCCGCGCGATGCGATCTCGCGTCTGGAGACGATGATCCTCATGGCCGGCACGAATCTACCGGCGCGTGCGATGCGCGATCAGATCTGTTCGGCAATGGATCTCATAGTGCAGCTCACGCGCCTCACGGATGGAACGCGCCGTGTGACCAGTATCGTGGAAGTGACCGGCATGGAGGGCGACGTGATCACGACGCAGGAGATCTATCAGTTCCGGCGCCGCGGCATCGGTCCCGATGGAATGGTCGTCGGGCAATTCGAGACGACAGGAATTCGTCCGCACTTCGTCGAGCGGCTGAAGGTGGCGGGCGTCGATCTTCCAGCGCAGCTCGTCGGAGGTGAGTGGTAATGCAGGTCGTCGTGCTCGTCATCGTATTCCTCGCCGTGTCGGGGCTCCTGATCGGCGTCTACACGCTGATGAATCGCCGTGAGCTCGCCATGCGGTCGGCGGCACGCTCTCGTCTCGAGCCGGAAGCGGCAGCGGCGGCCGCAACGCTGATCATGCGCGAAGAGGAGGCGGCAAGCGCGGTACCTTTTCTCAATCGCCTGTTGGCCGGGCGCGGTCTCACCGACGATTTGGTCAATCGCCTGCACCGTGCGGGATCATCGATGAATCCGGCGACGTTCATCCTGATCACCGCGGTGCTCGGGGGACTCGGTGTACTGCTCGGAAGCAGGGTAGGGCTGATTGGGCGGCTGGTGGGGTTCATCGTCGGCGTCATGCTTCCGCTGTCATGGCTCGCACGCAAGACGCGGAAGCGACAGCAGGCATTCGAGCACCAGCTTCCCGATGCGATCGACATGCTGGTGAGCGCGCTCAAGTCCGGCTACTCGTTCCACGCGGCAACCAACTTCCTGGGACAGGAGCTGGGTGACCCGCTCGGGCCCGAGTTCCAGCGCATGTACGATGAGCAGCGCTTGGGAATCGAGGCCCGTCAGGCCCTTCTGAATCTGCAGGATCGAATTGGAAGCCTCGACATTCGCATGTTCGTCACGGCGCTGCTGATTCAACGCGAGACCGGCGGCAACCTGAGCGAGGTGTTGACGAACACGGGGCAAGTCATGCGCGAGCGCGTCGCCGTTCGGGGGGCGCTCGATACGCTCACTGCAGAGGCAAAATTGTCCGCACGCCTGCTCGCTCTGCTTCCGGTGGGCGTCTTTTTCGCACTTTCGTTCATCTCACCGGAGTTCACCGGCGCCTTCACCGCGAGTAGAGCCGGACAGCTGATGCTGCTGGGCGCGGCAGTTTCGGTGGCGACGGGCTATTCGATCATGATGAAGATTGCAAACATCGAGTTTTAGGCGGAGACGCATATGCCACTGACGACTCTCGCTCTCATCATAATCGCCGGCGTGGCGGTGGTGGTCGCTGCCATGGCGATGATCAACGAGGGCGCGCGCCGCACTGCACTGGGCCGCGCCACGGGCACCGCCAACGAGCCCGTTCGGAGCGTGCTGATTGCGCCCGCCGCTGCAAGCCCGCTTCGCGAGCGCTTCTTTGCATTGTTCCCGACCAGCGATGCGCCATCCGAAACACGGGAGCGCCTCACCCACGCGGGCTACGACGGGATCGGGGCCGTCCCGCTCTACACGGCGGTCCGCTTGATCGTCCTGGCGAGCTTCATTCTCCTGGCGCTCGCACTCGCACCGCGTAACAGCTTCATGCAGTGGGTGATGATCGTGGCCGTTGCCGCGATTCTCGGCGCGCTCATTCCGATGTATTGGCTCACGCGTGCCGTGAAAAAGCGGCAGGATCGAATACTGCGCTCGATCCCGGACGCGATGGATCTGCTCGTGCTCTGCGTCGAGGCGGGACTCGGCTTCGACGCCGCGATGCTGAACGTGGCCAAGGACATGCGGACGGTGCACGCGGACCTTTCGCACGAGCTGATGCTGGTGAATCGCCGGGTCAACGCAGGCATGACCCGCGAGGAGGCGCTGCGCGCGCTGTACGCGCGCACCGGTGTGGATGAGCTGCGCGTGCTCGTCCAGAATCTGATTCAATCCGATCGGCTTGGCACGAGCGTCGCCAAGGTGCTGCGTGTGTACTCCGACACGCTTCGCCGCAAGCGACGGCAACGCGCGGAGAAGCGTGCGGCCACCGCGGCGCTCAAGATGACGATCCCCCTCGCCGGGCTCATCCTGCCTGCACTGTTCGTGGTGATTCTGGGACCGGCGATGATGAGGATCTGGTCCATGTTCTCGAATAAATGAGAGTCAGGTAGGCCGCGTCGCGGTTGGCGCTCGGAGTGGACGGTAACCTGTACTTGCGGAGGGACCGATGCGTCGGGGAAAAAACAGGAAAGGTGCGACACTGGTGTTTGTGGCGCTCTCGATGACAGTGCTGCTGGGATTCGCGGCGTTCGGGGTCGATCTCAGCCAGATGGGCGCGTACCGAAGCGAGCTTCAGCGCGCGGCCGATGCCGGAGCGCACGCGGGCGCGATCCAGCTGACGAAAACGCGCTACGACAGTGCGGCGGCGATCGCCTCATCGTTCGCAACGTCCAACGTCGTCTTCGGCAAGGCGCCGACGGTGGACCTCATCGAGTATGGAACGTGGAACAATGCATCGGGCACCTTCACGGTGATCTGTGCCACTGGCGTGACATGTTCGGCGGCGACAGTAAAAACTGCCGACGCCATCCGCATCACGGTGCACGGCTCCGGCACCAACATGTTCGCCGGCATCCTGGGTTTCTTCGGATTCACGATTACGACGAAGGCAATCGGATGGGCCGCTCCGACTGTAGCCAAGAGCGGATGCGTCAAGCCGTTCGCCGCTCCGTATTCCATGTTGACGAAAGCGCTGAACCGTGCACGCGGACTGCCGATCACCTATGACACGACACGGTATCCGTTGGAGCAGGCCGATCTCGACATGATCCGCGACAATCCCACGGCGCTGACGGTGTGTCTCAAGCAAGGCCCGACGGGGACTCAGTGCACTGCGGCGCAAGCGGGTACGAGCTTCCCCGGGAACTATCAGGCGGTCGATCTCAATCCGGGCGACAACGGCGCAGGCGACTACCAGGGAAACATCGCTGCGGGGTGTTTTTCGGCGGGTCCGGGCGACGCGCTCTACGCGGAGTCGGGGAACATGTCGGGTCCGACATCATCAGGCAAAGATGCCTGGTGCGCGAACTTCGCAGCAGGAAACTGCGTGATGAAGGCGGCGCTCTATCAGTCGGTCGCTCCAATTGGAACGGTGGCCACAAACGGACAGACATGCACCAAGGGCACCGAGCAGGCCAACGGAAGCGGTTGGTGCTACCTGATCAAGATGGTCGGCTCCTTCATCGTCACCGATGCGAGTGGCAACGGGAGCAACGCGAAAATCATGGGCTATTTTACGAACTCGATCGACAGCGGTCCGATCGGCGGCACCAAGGGAACGCTCCAACGGCCTGTGATCGCGCAGTAACGAGTGCATCACTGCGAAGGGCTCGATGGGCGAGCAGCGATCGTCCGGAGATTCGCACGGCGACATGGCGCTGTGCGGATTTTCGTGTCTGCCCTTTTCACCTTGCTCGCGTCCAGCAGTGCGGCACGCGCACAATATCCATTCGTGCCGCCTCCCGTACCGTGCATCGCGCGCAGCGAAGGGCCAGGAATTCTTGCGGGCATCGCGTCCATCCGCGCCTCGGAAATGCCTCGCCGCAATCTCGCGGTGCTGCAGTTCACCCCGCTCGCTTCTCAAGACGAACCCGACGCGGCGTTACTCGGCCTACGCGACAGACTGCTCGCGCGGCTGCGCAACGCGCGGCCGAGGGCGCTTCGTGAGTATGTGGGCCCTGCACAGATTCGCTCGCAGGCGCCGGAGGAACGGCTGGTCGAGCTGACGACGATGGGAAAGCAGCTGAACTCTCGACACCTGCTCGTCGGGCAGTATGCGCAGGACGGGGGGGTCGTCGAGATCTTCCTCGAATCATTCGACGCGCTTTCAGGGAAGCGTCTCTGGCAGACCACGAGGAAGGTCGAATTATCCGGGCTCCTTCAACTCGAGCCGCAGCTCGCTCGCCTCATTGCCGCGCACGAGTTCGGCCCGTTGACCTTCGTGGACAGCGTCGCGATGAGTGAACGGGAGACCGAGGACGGAGAGGCGTACGCGCACTACGTTCGGGGCATCGCCTATCTCGGCGATACGGCCAGGCTGCGCGACGCGGCCGCCGAGCTCGAGGCCACGGCCCGTCGCGCGCCGAAGCTCGCGATTGCGTACTCCGCGCTCGCCACGGCGTACACGCGTCGGGGCGGAACGATGGTGGCTGACAGCGTGGCACGCGACTCTCTCCTTCGTCTGGCCACCGCGGCTGCCGATCGGGCGATTGCCCTCGCCCCCAAGTCGGCGCATGCGTGGATCGCTCGCGGGACGGTGCTCGCCGGTGGGAATCCACACCGGCTGAGCAGCGCACGCGTGGCGTACGAGCATGCGCTCATCCTAGACGCGACGAGTGCCGAAGCGCATCGACAGTTGGGTCACGTGCTGTTGCTGCAGGGAACCGCGACCCTCGCCCAGTCACACCTGTTGCAGGCGATCACGCTCGATCCTGAAGATCCATCCCCGCTGGTGGACCTCGGAGAGCTGGAGCTCAACATGCACGCGTTCGGGCAGAGCTGCCGGGCGCTCGATCTCGCAATCTCGATCAATCCACGTGAGGCCCTCGCATACGAGCTCCGTGCCATGGCAAGGCTGCACCGCGGGGACGTGCGGCCCGCGTGGATCGATGCGGAAACAGGGAGACGGCTGGGCGCTGAGCTGGCAGGACACGCGATCTCGGTGCTCGTCGATGTAGCGGCGCGCGACACGGCGAGTGCGCGCACCAGCATCCGCATGCTGCGCCGGCAGCTCGAATCGAGAAAGTGGGTCTCCGTCGATGACGGAGGCTACGTTGCGCTCGGGCTGGTGGCGATCGGCGATCGCGATGGCGCCCTCGATGTGCTCGAGCGCGTGCGGCCGCGCGATGCGGAGCTGTATCTGATCCTTCATAGACCCGGATTCGATCCGCTGTGGGTGGATAGCCGATTCAGCCGTCTGCTCGCGGCATCTGGCGCGGGAGTCGCGAAATAATTCACGCATCCAGGACGGTGCGGAATTCGGATGTGAACTGGCCTGCACCCGCCAGCGACGACGATCGCACGGCACCGGACCGGCGTCTGCGACTTGCCGTCGCACTGCTCATCGGAGTGATCGCAGGCGCGTACTCGTGCTGGTCGCTGTCGAGAGCACGCGTGCCGAGCGATTTCGAGTTCTGGTGGCGCGCCGCGGGAGTTCTTCTCGACGGCGGCGATCCGTATCTTCGCGTCGAGAATACGAGCGGCTGGCCTCTGCCTGATCGGCTGTTCTATCCAATGCCGGCGCTGCTCGTGACGATTCCAGTCGGGCGCATGCCACTGCCACTCGCTGCTGGCGTGATGCTCGGTCTCGCCAGCGGCGTGCTCGCGTGGGCGATTTCCCGCGACGGACTCGGACGCCTCTGGCTGTTCGCGACGCCGAGCTTCGTGATGGCGCTCAAGGTGGGCCAATGGTCGCCCATGATCACCGTCGCCGCGCTGGTACCGGCACTGGGGTGGCTCGCGGCGGTGAAGCCGACGCTCGGGCTCGGTGCGTTGTTCTATCGCCTCGACTGGCGCGCCTTCGCAGGCGCGGCGCTGCTCGCTGTCGCGAGCATTGCGATTCTACCCGCGTGGCCCCGCGAGTGGCTCGCGAACCTTCATCACGTGGCGAGTCATCCGCCGCCGATCGCAACGCCGCTGGGAGTCGTGCTCATTCTCGCAGCGTGGCGCTGGCGAACGCCCGAGGGCAGGCTGTTGCTCGCCATGGCGTGCGTTCCGCAGCTCCTGTTCTTCGCGGACCAGCTGCCCCTGTATCTCGTTGCGCGCACGCGAACGGAGATGGCGGCGCTCGCCCTGTGTGGCGCGATCGCGTGGCTCGCGTGGTTCGTTCAGCTGAGGAGCGGCGATCTCTACGTAATGCGAGCGGCGCCGTATGTAATGATTGGCGTGTACCTGCCGGCGCTGATCGTGGTGCTGCTCGGAGGCCGCCAGCGTCAGTGATCGAGGTGAGGTGGAAACGACACCTCGTTCGCTCCTCGCCACTCGGGAAGCATGTTGTCATCGGTGATCACACCGGCTCGTTCGTCGATTCTCGAAAGCGCGTGCGCGCGCGACTCGAGCCCATAAGCCACCGGCGGCGCGTCGAGCGTGCGTGCGAGCGCGAGTACTTCGTCGCGCCGCCTGCGATCGTCTGGCAGCATGGAATCCAGTGTAGGCTTCCCATCAATCCGGTGTTCGTCGAGCGCGCGCTTCCATCGACCTGCATCCATCACGATGGGCGAATCGCTCACCGTCGCAAAGTTGATGAAGCGCAATCCGTGCGGAAATACGGTGAACGCTGTCTTGTACGCATCCGCCGATCCCGTGGTGTTGAAGTGAAATATTCCGCCGGGCTTGAGATGCGCGCGCACCGCCGCCAGGAATTCCGCCGAGAGCAGATTCGTGGTGTTGGCGCGCCAATGGAACGTCGTGTTCGAAACGATGACGTCGAAAGTGCGCTGGGGATGATGCGCCAACCAGCGGCGGCCATCGTCGATCACGATGTCGACCTTCGGATTCTGAAGCACGCTCGCAACCTCTGGATATCTCGGAATGAGCTGCAGATACCCGCGATTGATCTCGATCACCGTGAGCTTCTCGACGCCCGGCAGGTTCGCGATCACCTGCGCCCACGCACCGGTCGAGAGGCCGATCATCAACACTTCCTGTGGCGCTGGATGCAGTGCGGCGATCCCATACGCGCGCACGATCATGTTTTTGTCGGACTCGAGGCTGGTGGAGATCGCGCCATCGTACGCTCCTCCGCCAAAGACCTCGTGGGTCGGTGTCACGAGGATCACGCCGTCCCGATTCTCCACGACCTCGGACGCGGGACCATGGGGCAGGTATCCGTGCTGCGTGAGTAGTCGCTCGTAGAATCGATCGAAGAGCGGGCGGGTCTCCGCCGCGTATCCCACGCCCGTCAACACGATGACGGCAATGCCGAGCGTCGTGAGCCGTCTTCCGCTCGCGGAGCGGGCGAGCAGAAGCGCTGCGAGCGCGAGGCCGAGCAATACGATGAAGAGCGCTGCGCTGCCGATCGTCCAGCGATCGAGCAAAACGAATCCGGTGAGCAGCGTGCCTGCGGCCGCGCCCAGGATGTTCGCGAGATAGAGATACGAGAGACGCGATCCAGCCAGGACGTTGGGCGCAATCCCGAAGTGGCTGACGAGCGGCAGCACCGCGCCCCACGAGCCGGCGGCGATCGCGACGAGCGGCATCGCGGCCGGCGCGCGCAACGTCGTCGCGAACCACGCGAGCGCCGGCAGCACGAGGAATCCGAGCAGATTTGCGACGTAGACGAATGCGGCGAGCGGAATGAGGTTCCGCCTGTCGCCGGTCGCATCGCGATCCCGGCAGAAGATGCGGCTCGCGAATGCACCGACGGCCAGCCCGACCAGATAGAAAAAGAGCAGCTGGCCGAAGATCGTTGGCGAGCCTCCCGATGCAAAGGAGAACGCCCGGAACCAGAGAATTTCATAGGACAGCGAGATGAACCCGGCGAATGCGACGACGCCGAGCAGCGCGAGATACGTCACGGCTCGTCTCTGCGCCGGAGATGCTGCGCCAGCACCACCACGCCGACTGCGAAGTTCGCGAACGCGGCCACACGCACGGAGCCGTGCTCGCCCAATCGCGGCATCAGCAGGAAGACCGCGGCGAGTGAAGCGAGGCCGGATCCGGCGGTGTTGACGAAGTAGAGAAGACTCATGGAACGCCCCACGTTTCCAGACTGTCGCACCAGATACACGACGAGGAGCGGAAGCGTCATCCCCATCAGGAGTGTCGGCGCGAGGAGGAGCAGAAAGGTGGTGATCGCAGTGGCGACGGGAGACAGATCGAACGCGTTCGATCCGACACGTTTGAAGAGATCGAGCGATACCAGGCCGAAGCCGGCGATTCCGAACTCGGAGATCGCGAACAGCAGCAGGGGATGTCGAACGACACGTGAGAACAGCCCGCCCACAATGCTTCCCACCCCAAGCCCGAGCAGGAACACGGTAACGACGACGGTCACCGCCTCCGTGTTGATCCCGAAGATCGCGAACAGCGCTCGTTGCCACACGACCTGATAGACGAGCGCCGCAAAACCGGAAACGAAGAAGACGATCGCGATCCATGCGGGAGCCTCGCTCACCTCGAGGTTCCGATCGTCGGTGGCCACCTTCGCCGCAACGACGTCGCTGGTCAATGCGCCGCCCGCAGTGCAGCGTGCGCGCCCGCACCCGTTCTGGCGCGCCGCTGCAGAAAGAACGCCGAGGTCGTGTCGAAAATTCCGGCAGCGCGATCCAGCGTTCCCGCGACGCTAGTGGTGAATGCGAGCGACGGCGCCACGCCGGGCGAAAATCCCTGCGGGTCGGGGCGCGCCATGGTTCCTGGCGCGCGCTCGGCGCGGGCCTCGCCCGTGAACGCGTTGTAGATGTAGAGCCACCCATCCCGGTAGTAGCCGTCCACGGGACGCAGCGAGTTGTTGAACATGAACGTCGTGCGCCGCTCGACCGACGGGTCGAGCATGCTCGATCCGTGCAGCAGCAGCGAGTCGGAGGAGATGCCGACGAGCTCGAAGAGCGTCGGCGCGATGTCCACGTGCGACGTCACGTGCGACATCCGCACGCCGCGATCGAAGAGCCCCGGCGCGTACAGCACGAACGGGACGTTGAAGGAAATCGTGCCGAATCGCATGTTCTCGCCCAGCGACCCGAACTCGCTCTTCGAGCGAAGGCCGTGATCGCCCGTCACGACCACGATGATGCTGTCCGCCAAGCCGCGCTTGTCGACGCCGGCGAGGAACTCGCCCACGAGCGTGTCCAGCGTGCCAGCAATTGCCGCGAGCTTCGCGGCGCCGGCGTGGTTCTTCGCCGTCTCCGGGGACGCCCATGGAAAGTGCCCGAGAATCGTCGCAATGAAGACGAACGCGTGTGCGCGATGTCCGCGCGCGTCGTCGATGCTATTGAGCGCGCGCGTCAACGACCGTCGCTCGCGCGCGACTGCGATGTCGAAGGCATCACCGCTCGCGTGCTGTGCGGAGTCCGTCGTGATGTCCTCGATGGACATGAACCCGAGATCCTTGACCATGCGACTGTTGTGGTCGCGATGAAATCCGGACTGCCAGTCGATCTTGTACGAGTCGAGGAACGTCGTCTCGTAGCCGTGTCTGCCGAGCACGGAGGCCAATCCGTCGGAATCGAAGTCGCCGTAGTCGAGCAGAGATCTTCCGCGTCGCGGATAAGTGCCCGTCAGCATCGAGTAGATCGCCCAAGTCGTGGCGGGATTCGTTGAGAGATGATACTCGCTCGAGATCCCGCGCCCCGCCATGCGGGAGAAGGTGGGCAGCCCCGCATCGTCGAGCAGCGGATAGTATTTTCGAGCGGCCGTCTCGAGGCTGATGATGACAATGTGCCGCGGCACGCGCTGCGCGGACGGGATGCGCACGTTGGACTCGCCGGCGCCGCCAGCGTCGAGCGGGGTCGAGTTGCCGTATGCGATCTCTCTATAGTGCGATTCGATGGTTGCAACTGCGGGTAGTGTGAGCTCGAGCGGAGCCCAATGCTCCGCTCCGCGCAGCGATTTCACGGTCGAGCTCCAGTAGCCCATCGACGTGCCCTGGCCGGGGCGCGGATGCAACGCGCGATACGTTGTGCCCGCGCCGGCCACGAGCTGCAGCACCAGCGCTACTCCGAGCGTCACTCTCGCAATGGACGACGCGGTTCGGTCGCTCACCCCGCCACGGATTGCGAGAAAGCAGACCGCCGTCCACAAAACGGCCAGCAGCAGGAGCCCACCGGCCGAGATGAGGAGAAGCTTGCCTCCCTGATCGCGCGTCACCGTTTCGGGATGCTCCTTGAGCCAGGAGAGCGCGATCTCGAGGTTGTCGGCGTTGAGCAACGATCCTATCACCTGAAAGGACAACCAGTTGCCGGCGCTCACGAGCATGCAGACCAAAACGGCTGCAGCTGCCAGCACATCGAGGTTGATCCGCAGGAGCAGGTGGCCGATCACGTAGAGCGCGGTTACGACCAGCAGCACCTGCACGAAATCCGCGTCGAACAGCGTGACATATCGCGCAACGCTCCGTACGAGGGACCCGGTGGCCACCGCCGCCAGGACTCCTTCCTCGGCCAGTGAGTTCAGGTACGAGTACTTGAAGTAGAGGGTCGGCAGCAGCAGCAGCAGGTACC
>JAQBQC010000086.1 GCA_028287205.1 Gemmatimonadota bacterium | reverse complement strand
CACAGCTCCCTCAGCTAGAACTTATATTTCGTCCCGAAATAAAACGTCCTGCCGTAGTACTCACGCTGAATCGCGTAGTCGTGAGCAGTCGTCCCGCTGAAGAATCCGAACACCGCATTGTTGATGTTCAACGCCTGCAGCTGGAACTGCACGCGATCCGTCGCATCGACGATCACGGACGCATCGAACTGCGAGTGCGCGTAGAAGTACGTGTCTCCACTCGGCGTTGGGCTTCCATCGCCGTAGCTGACGATGTTCGCCCCCTGGTACGCCCACGCAGCGCGCGCGGACAGTCGGCCCATGTCATACGTGAGCGCGGCGTTCGCGAGGTTCGGCGACTGCCTCTGCATCGGGGCGTGCCGTACTGGAATGCCATCGGCCGATTCGGATACCACCGCGCGGGAGCTCGTGTGCGTGTAGTTCGCATCGAAGCCAAGCCCTGCCCACGCGCCGGGGAGAAAGACGAGTCGCTGCGCCCAGTCCGCTTCGAAGCCCACGATGTGTCCCGACCCGCCATTCTCGGGACGCGTGCCGGCGAAACCATCGAGCGCGGTGACAGGCCCGTTGTACGTGAACGTCCGGTTGAAGATGAAGTCCGAGATCTGCTTGTAGAACACACCACCGGAGATCACTCCCACCGACGTGAAGAAGTGCTCGACCATCAGATCGTAGTTCCACGCGTGCTGCGGCTTGAGATCGGGATTGCCGCTCGTCACGTTCGACGGATCCGACCGGTTGCCACCAGGGCTGCCAATGAGCGACGGAGCAAGACTCTGGTAGTCGGGGCGAGCGATCGCGCGCGTGAAGGCGAGCCGCAGATGCGTCTGCGGATCGAATGAATACTTGGCCTGCACGCTCGGAAAGAGATCGGTGTAGCTCTGTGAGCCCGGCACCGACGTGACGATGATGTTCGAATCTCCGACGGCGACATGCCCGACATAGGACGCCGAGGTGTGCTCGACCCGCAGCCCCGTGTAGAGCTCGAGCTTGCTCCACGTGATCGTGTTGGCAACGTAGCCCGCCGCGATACGCTCCGATCCGTTGAACGAGCCCAGTTGATTCGCCACCACGTCGGTGCCGTTGGTGAAGTCGGCTGTATTCTCGGCAGCATGGGCTTTTGCCTGATCCGGCACCAGCCCCATGCTGAACGCATTCGTAGCGTATTGATAGTAAGTCGGATCGCTGAACGTGCTCAGGTTCGGTGCGAGTGGGATGGACCCATCGCTGAACCAGAATCCGCCCGTCTTCGAGTGCGTCTTTGCCTCGTCCCGATATTTCGCGCCGAATTGCAGGTTGGCGGTCCAGTCCTGCGCGCCCACGTGCCACGGCGTCTGAAGATTGAGCGCTCCGCCCAGGTCGCGCCCGTGCGTCCGGTTGTCGATCGTGAAGTAATGCGACTCGGCGAAGTTGGCGGGATCGTTTCCAGCCGCAGCCGTCGCAGGGTCGAGAATCGTGTACGTCGGAAGCTTCGTATTCGAAGCGTCGTAGGCGACGGTGATGCCCGTTCCGCCTTGACCATCGAACACGAAGGGATGGAATCGATAGTCGTTCAGCTTCTCGTCCGTCACCGCGGCATTCAGGTCTGCGCGCACCTCGAAGACTCCGAGATGCGTGCGCCCGCTCAACGTGCTGCCCGCCACCCACTGAAGTGGGGTTCTGTTGTACGACTGGCGCGTGAGCTCTGCTCCGGTACCGAATCCGCGAGGGCCCGAGGCGGCGGAGTCACCGGTGGTGCCGAACTTGAAGTCTGTCGCCCCGGTAGCGAGATCCTTGACGTAGGTGACGCCGTAATCCTCGAAGCGGCTGTAGAGACCCTTGAGCGCGATCGCGGAGCCGTCCGCAAAACGATAGTCGACGTCGCCGCCAAGCCCATAGCGATTCCTAGCGAACTGGTAATCGCGTTGCGACCACTCGATCGGAATGGGACGTCCGGAATCATCCTTCGACCATGCGGGCTCGAGGTCATTCGTCGTGCGATTGTTGCGGTCGGCTGAGCCGCCCAACAGCAGGCCGAGTCGCCGCTCGGGACCGAAGCGGCCCCCGAGCGCGAAGCCGCCCTGAATCTGATTCTTGTTTCGCAGTGTCACCTGACCGTACTGCGCCGCCACGTAACCCTGCGGCGCTCCCTCGGGCGTCTTCGTCACGAGGTTCACCGAGCCGCCGATCGCGTCGGCGTCCATGTCGGCCGTCAACGTCTTCGAGACCTCGATCGCCGCGAGCAGGTCGGACGGAATGTCGTCGAGCTTCACGACTCGCGAGCCATTCTGCGTGCCAGGTACGTGCGCGCCGTTGATGGTGACGTTGTTGAGCTCCGGAGCTGTCCCACGGATCTGCACGAACTTCCCTTCACCCTCATCACGCTCCGTCGTGACACCGGGCATCCGCCCCGCCGCTTCGGCGGCGTTCGCGTTTGGCAGCGCGCGTATGACGTCGCCCGGCAATACCTTCACGATGTTCGGCGCGTCCGCCTGGCGCTGGAGCGCGGCGGCCTCGGTCTCGCCGAGCCGCTTCGATGTCACCGTGATGCCCGTGAGCTCCTGCACGAGCGCATGCAGCTCGAAATTCTGCGTTGCGGTCTCGCCATTCCGAATGACGACGGTTGCGCTCTCGGGGCTGAAGCCGATCTTCGCGACGCGTACGGTATACGAGCCCGCGGGTACGCGAAGCACGCGATACAACCCGCTCGAGTCCGAGCGTGCACCGAGTGTCGTGCCTGACAGATGCACGATGGCATCGGAGGCGGGGCGCTGCTCTGCCTCCGTCACCGCGCCGCGAATCGTCCCCTGCGCCGCGAGCAGAGACGGAAGCGCGAAGCAAGAGAGCAGCGCGAGGATGTGATGGCGCGCAGCAGACGTTGAGCGATGCATGGCGAGTCTCGACGGGGAGAGAACACAGGGCGGCGCAGCGAGATCAGCAGATGGACATCGCCACTGTATTCGCATCGCTTTCATTGCGCAATGAAGCACACGCCGGTCGTATAGAAACCTTTACGCACATCATTTCGTCATTTCGCTGACAGCTTGCCGAGCTACGATTCTGACGTAGCGCCCCACTCAGATCGCGACTTCGGCGTGTGCGATTCGCAGGCAGCGATCGAGATCATCGACCTGCTCACTGAACGAGCGAAACACGCGCGTGCGTGGCGATGGATTGGGGTATCGCGCTCGCGCGCTGGCTCGTCCAGCTTCTGTGAGGGCACCGAACGCGTGCCGCACATTTCGTTCGCCCGCGCGTGAGTGGCACAATCGACATCGCACCCGACAAACACCGCGTTCTTCGTACCACCATCAAGCTCGTGCTCATCGCCGCGGCTGCGTACGCGCTCTGGCGCTGGGTCGACTGGACGCGCGTACGCGCCACGCTGCTCACCATGTCCGCGGGAGGCGTGCTTCTCGCCATCGCGCTCGCGTGGGCGGATCGTGTCGTGATGAGCCTCAAGTGGCGCCAACTCGTGCGCGCCGGCGGCGGCACCCTCCGGGTGCGCGACGCCGTCAGCATCTACTTTCAAACGTCCTTCGCCGACCACGTACTGCCTAACCTGATCGCGTCAGAGGCCCTCCGAGTCTACCTCGGGCGCGTGCGCGCCATTCCCGCTCCGCTGCTTCTCGGCTCAATGGCGATCGAACGAATGATCGGAGCGCTGGCGGCGATCGCGCTCGCGGGAGCGGGACTGCTTGTGGTCGCGGCGCAGCTCGAGCCGCAAATGCGTGGGGCGTTCATCGACGTGATCGTGATCGCGTCGGTCATCGGGGCTCTCGCCATTCTCGCTGCCTGGTGGACTCCCCTTCATCGGCTTGCCGGACGCGCGCTCCGCCGGTGGATCCCGCCCAAGCTGTTCTCGCTCTTCGGAAGACTGTCGCAGACGCTCGTCGCGTATCGCGCCCAGCCAGCCACGCTGATAGCGAACTTTCTCATGGCAGTCGGCGAAAATCTTCTGACGATTCTGAGCTTCTACGTAATCGGACGGGCCCTCGGGGTGCAGCTTCCGCTCGTTCCATTTTTCGCGGTGATCGCGGTGACGTCGCTCGTACGTCGCGTCGCCATGTACGTCGAGGGGCGCGGGCTCGGCGAGGGCTCCGCGATTCTGATGTTCACATTACTCGGTGTGCAGAAGGATGCGGCGGTGGCGCTCACGTTCGCGCACTACGCGGTGTGGCTCGCGGCCGCGTTGCCCGGTGCGTATCTGCTGCTGCGAAGTGGCGTCAGTGTTCGGGAAGTTGCGCGCCGATCGGCACTGTCGTAGAGGCAGTCAGCGGCTTCCTCGCAATCACCACGAATCGGCCGCTGTCGTGCAGAACCTTTTGCACCGCCGCGATCGCGAGACCCATCGCCAGCAACAACGGATTGCGCGGCGACATCAGCCGACTCGCGGGCGCAATCGCTCGCCGATCCGAGATCCAGTATTGAAGGCTCATGATCCAGTGCGTGGGCACGAGACTGTACTGCACCTCCGTGACCTCGAGGCCGGCGGACCGCACACTGGCGGTAAGCGTACGTGGCGAGAAGAGCGTGAGATGCCTGGGAAGATCGAGGCCATACCATAGTGAGCGAAACAGCCGCGCATCCAGACTCGCGACATTGTCCGTGCGCAGCGTGAGTAACCCTCCGGGGCGCAGCAATGACGCCGCTTTCTCGAGATCTCCCTTGGGATCGGGCACGTGCTCGATGACGTTCCGCATGATCACCGCATCGAAAGACTGTCCCGCGAGGGGTGCGTCGCCCAGCGTACCGGTATGGACATGCAGCTGGTGACGATCTCGCGCGATCGTTGCTGCGTGATCGCTGAGCTCCACGCCAGTAACGCGAAAGCCCGCGTCGCGCAGCGGAACCAGGAGATCTCCCGCTGCGCACCCCACTTCGAGCACCTCGGCGCTCGCAGGGAGTGAATGCCGAAGGCCGAGCGCCTCTCGCCGCCGGAGCCAGCGCGTGAGCTTGCCGAAGAGTCCTCGCTGCTGATATGGCGCGTAGTCCGGCGGATAGTACGCGCTCAATGCCGCGGCGGTTGGTCGCGGATTGAGATAGACCAGGCTGCATTCACGACACTTCACGAGGCGGAACTCGCCGGGCAGATGGTGTCTCCTGTCTCTGCCATGGGCGAGGAGGACATCAAAATTGTCAGCGTGACAATAATTGCAGGGCACGCTTTCACGATTGCCGATGACGGAAGGAGAGGTGGAGCGCGCGGGCATCGGCATGGATACCGGAGTCAGCAATTATGCTGCCGCTTTCGGGCAGTCGTTGGCACCACGACATCGTCCACCACTCGCCCGCCGCCTTCGAATGCCTCGGGGTGCAGCTCTTGCGGGGCTCGCGCACGCTGAAGTCGTCCAGCGGACGAACGCAGCTACCTGCCGCACAGCGATCACTGTCGAAGGAGATTCCCCACATGTCGAACTCGCACACCACCAATCCGCGCGCCGCCGGAATGCCCTACCGCGCATTGGGCCGCACGGGTGAAATGGTCTCCGCAATCGGCCTCGGCGGCTGGCATCTCGGACTCAAGCACGTGGATGAGCCGCTGAGCCTGCGCATCGTGCGCAGCGCGATCGACCGCGGCATCACGTTCATGGACAACTCGTGGGACTACAACGAGGGCGCGAGCGAGACTCGCATGGGCAAGGCGCTGCGCGACGGCTATCGCGACAAGGTTTTTCTCATGACGAAGATCGACGGCCGCTCGCGACGTGAGGCCACGCGACAGCTCGACGAATCGCTTCGGCGCCTCCAGACCGACCACATCGATCTGGTTCAGCATCACGAAGTCCTTCGCTTCGAAGATCCCGATCGGATCTTCGATGAAGAAGGCGCCAACGCGGCGCTGCTCGATGCGCGAAAGGCAGGCAAGCTCCGCTTCATCGGGTTCACCGGGCACAAGGATCCGCACGTGCATCTCTACATGCTCGAAGTCGCACGCGAGCGCGGCTTCTCGTTCGATACGGCGCAGATGCCGCTCAACGTGATGGACGCGCACTTTCGCAGCTTCGAGAAGCTGGTGGTCCCGAAGCTCGTGCAACAAGGCATCGGCGTGCTCGGCATGAAGAGCATGGCGAACGGAATCATTTTGCGATCGCACACCGTGACGCCAACCGAATGTCTTCATTACGCGTTGAATCTGCCGACGTCCGTCGTCATCACGGGTTGCGACAGCATGGAGATCCTCGATCAGGCACTCGATGCAGCGCGAGCGTTCCGCCCCTTGAGCGCCGATGAACTCGCAGCGCTGCTTGCGAAGACAGCGACCGCGGCGAAGCGAGGCGAGTACGAGCCATTCAAGACGTCGTCGATCTTCGACTCGACGGCCACGCATCCAGAGTGGTTGGGCGAGGAGCCAGCGCGAAAGAAGGAGCTCATGCAGGCGTGACACGCGTGTCGCATTGCGATGCGGCGCGCGAGTTGCGGAATTTCGCAGCCCGATGTGCAGCACGCTCACCACTGCCGGATGCTCACTATGAAGCTGCTCGAATCCTATCGCCTGGGCCCGCTCCTCCTGCCGAACCGGCTGGTCATGGCGCCGCTCACGCGCAATCGCGCTCCGGACGGCGTGCCCAACGAGATGATCGCCACGTACTACGCCCAGCGAGCGTCCGCGGGACTCATCGTCTCCGAGGGAACGCAGGTCGCGCCGCTCGGACAGGGATATCAGGACACACCCGGCATCTATTCCGACGAGCAGCGCGATGGATGGCGCCGCGTGACGGACGCCGTGCACGCGGCGAAGGGCCGCATCTTCGCGCAGCTCTGGCATGTCGGGCGCGTATCGCATTCGTACTATCATGGCCAGACACCCGTGGCGCCGTCGGCGATCGCGCCCGAGGGCAAGGCATACACGCCCGAAGGGATGAAGCCCTACGAAACTCCGCGGGCGCTGAGCACAGCTGATATACGCGAGATCGTCGACCTCTTTCGACATGCGGCAACGATCGCGAAGGATGCGAAGTTCGACGGGGTCGAGATCCACTCCGCGAACGGGTACCTCATCGATCAATTCCTTCAGAGCGGCTCCAACCAGCGCAACGACGAGTACGGCGGCAGCGTCGAGAACCGGTCGCGCTTCCTCTTCGAGATCGTTGACGCAGTGAAGAGTGTGTGGGGCGACGGACGAGTCGGCGTACGGGTCTCACCTGCGGGCGGCATGAACGGCATCCACGACGCCAATCCGGAAGAGACGTTCACGTACGTCGCACGGCGACTGAACGACGTGCCCGGTCTCGCCTATCTGCACGTCGTGGAAGCGCCGGTGCCGAGCGAGGGGCCCGACGATCACGCCGTGTGCGCGACCGACATGCTGCGCCCCGTGTTCAAGGGAACGCTGATCAGCACCGGAGGCTACACGCCCGAGACCGCGGAGCAAGCGTTGGAGAAGGGACGTGCCGACCTGATTGGCTTCGGAAAGCTCTTCATCGCGAATCCCGACTTGCCGGAGCGCATCCGCACGGGCGCGCCGCTCAACAATCCGGACTCGAAGACCTTCTACACACCGGGTGAGCACGGGTACGTCGACTATCCGTCGCTCGAGCCGGCGCACGCGGGGAGCTGACGCGGGTCCATCGGAACGAAGCTTGCCTTGGCGGAGGTGAGGATCCGCTTCCCTTACCCGCTGACGAAAGTGAGAGCACTCGCAAGGCGCCCGCGTGTGGTACGACGTCCGCGCGGTCTCGCGTCACACGTTGTGGTTCTGACCGGCGTATCTGTCGCCGCTCTCGCGGCGTGCGCCAAGGTCGGCGAAGATGTCTTCAATCATGAGACCGAGCCGTTCGACCAGCCAATCCGCAACTGGATGCTCGCGCAGCGGTCGGCGGTCGCCGATCGCGTGTTCCTCTTCGCGACGAACGCGGGCTCGCCGAGGGTGATCATTCCGTGCACGGGCGCCGTCGCGGCGTGGTTGTGGGGCCGCAAAGGTCTGCCGATTGCGGGAGCGGTCGTGCTGGCGCCGGCCGTCGCCTCGGCGTTATTTCTCGCGATCAAGCGCGTGTATGCGCGCGCCCGACCTGCCGGCGGCGCGCGCATGAACGAGCTGACCTACGCCTTCCCCAGTGGCCACGCCACCGCATCGGCTGCGATCTTCGGTGTGGTGAGCTACGTGCTGTGGAGAGAGCACATGCTGGAAGAAGGGCCGGCCATCGCGCTCGGAGTGCTGCCGCCGCTACTCATTGGCTCGAGTCGCGTCTATCTCGACGTGCACTGGACGACGGACGTGCTGGGAGGATGGAGCGTGGGCGCACTCGTCGCCGCGCTGAGCGCCGTCGTGTACGAACGTGTGCGAAAAAACACGAGGCGAGCCATTCCCTCCTGGTGACACGTCCCCGCGTCACGCAGAGGCGCTGGCTCGCCCTCACCAACTACGTTCTGGCGCGACGAGCCAGCACCAGGCGATAGATCCAGAGCAGGAGGATCGCACCGAGCAGCGACATGATGAATCCCGCGCCCTGGCCCTCTCGATACCAGCCGAGTGCGCGACCGAGGAACGTCGCGATGAGCGAGCCGGCGATACCGATCAGGATGGTGACGATGATTCCGCCCGGGTCCTTTCCCGGCATGATGAGCTTCGCAAGCGCACCAACGATCAGTCCGATGATGATTGCCCAAAGCACGAGTGCCTCCGTCATTGAATGTGAGTCACGCCGATGCCGGCGATCATGACGGCATGAATTGCACAGAGCGGACCGCTCGTACGATCGCCATTCGAACGTCTCACGACGTGTCGCGGGTGAGCTCGCTGGATCGTCTACGTGTCAGGTGACGGTGGCCAGGGCATGGTACTCCGGACGATCCCATGCGCGCTCCGCCAGAATCGCCTTGAGCGTTGCGACCGCATCCCACAGCTCGGCGTAGCCGAGATAGAGCGGGGTGAAGCCAAATCGCAAAATGTTCGGCATGCGAAAATCGCCGATCACTTCACGATCGATCAACGCTCGCATCACCGGCCACGCATTGGGATGCGCGTAGCAGAGCTGACTCCCGCGCATCGCCGGATCAGTCGGCGACACGAGCGTGAGAGTGCCCTGTCCTATCTCCTGAGCCACGAGTCTGTCGAAGATCACGCCCTGCTGAACGGACTTCGCGCGCACCGCGTCGATCGACGCATCGAGCATCACGTCTACTCCGACCTCGAGCGCCGCAAGACTGATGATGGGAGGCGCCCCAACGGACACGCGGTCGATCCCTTCGGCGGGCCGATACGATTGCTCGAAGGCGAACGGTGCCGCGTGCCCGAGCCATCCACTCAGGATGGGTTCTATGTGAGGCTGATGCCGCTGTGCGACATAGAGAAACGCGGGCGCACCCGGCCCGCCGTTGAGATACTTGTACCCGCATCCCACCGCGAGATCGACACCAGCGCCCGTCACATCAACCGGCACCGCCCCCGTCGAGTGCGCGAGGTCCCAGAGCATGATCGCCCCCGCAGCGTGCGCCCGCTCGGTGATGCGCCTCATATCGTGCATGCGGCCGGTGCGGTAATTGACGTGCGTCAGCATGACGATCGCGACATCGCTCGTGATCGCGCTCTCGATCTCGTTCGGCTCCGCGAGCCGCAGCGTATGTCCGCGCCCGAGATATCGCGTCAATCCCTGGGCCACGTACAGGTCCGTCGGGAAGTTGTCCGGCTCGGAGAGGATGACTTTTCTTTCCGGACGCAGCTCGAGTCCGGCCGCCAACGCCTTGAACACGTTGATCGACGTCGAGTCCGCGACGATCGTCTCGCCGTCGCGCGCGCCGATCAGGCGCCCGATCTTCGCGCCGATCTGCCGCTGAAGATCGATCCACCCATTGATGTTCCAGCTCCGGATGAGATCGCGCCCCCACTCCTCTTCCACCACTTTCCGCACGCGCGCGGGAGTCGCTGCGGGCATCGCTCCCAGCGAGTTGCCGTCGAGATAGATCACGCCCTCCGGAATCGCAAAGCGATCGCGAAAGCCGCGCAGCGGATCGGCGCGATCCAGCGCCTCCAGATCGCCGCGCGTCAGCAATTCACTCGAGTTCATCTAGAGCTCCGTGCGCACGTCCCAGAGCTCCGGGAAGAACGTGACGTCGAGCACCTGCCTCAGATAGCCGACTCCGGCCGTTCCACCCGTTCCGCGCTTGCGCCCGATGATGCGCTGCACGGTCGTGACGTGACGGAAGCGCCATTGCTGGAACCAGTCCTCGAGATCGATGAGCTCCTCGGCCAACTGATACAGATCCCAGTACCGCTTCGGATCCTGGTACACGCCCGCCCACGCCGCGAGCACCGAGGGATGTGCGTTGTAGGGCTCGCGCACATCGCGCTCCAACACGACAGAATCGATCGCGAATCCGCGCCGCGCGAGTAGGCGAATGGACTCATCGTAGAGACTGGGCTGTGCGAGTGCGCGCTCGAGTTGCTCGCGGACATCGCCGCGATGCTTGTGCGGCGCGATCGTCGATGCCTGCTTGTTCCCGAGCGCAAACTCGATCAGCCGATACTGCGCCGATTGAAATCCGGATGATTGGCCGAGGGCATCGCGGAACTGTGAATAGTCGCTCGGGGTCATGGTGGAGAGCACGTCCCACGACTGAATGAGCTGCGACTGAATCCGGCTCACGCGCGCCAGATGCTTGAATGCGGGCGACAGGTCATCCGCGATGATGAGCCTTCGCGCAGCCGCGAGCTCGTGCAGGGTCAGCTTCATCCACAGCTCGGTTGCCTGGTGGATGATGATGAAGAGCAGCTCGTCGTGACAGTCGGAGAGTGGCCGCTGGGCGCCGAGCAGCTTGTCGAGCTGCAGATAGTCGCCGTAGCTCATGGCTCCGGCGAAATCGGTATGCGCTTCGGGAGCGGAGTGCGATGCCGACGGGGGGCTTGCCTCGTTCTCCATGTCGCTGGTCTCCATTCGCGAAAAAACCTGCCGATCGGTGCCGCACGACTCGGAGCTTATCGTGTGTCCCCACAAACAGCAAAGCCTCGAACGGCATGATCAACGTTGGCTTGGCGAGCGCCAACGAGGATCCAGAGAGCTCGGCATCACGCTCAGAGCCAGACGGTGCCCGCCACCAGGCGCGGGCGTAATCGTGGCTGAGAGCAGCCATCGGTCGAGTCGATTGCGCGAGTAATTGTGCGTGTACTGTTCGACCTTGATGCCGACGAAGGTGCCGAGCCCTGCGCCCAACACCACGTCACTCGCCCAATGCTGATCGTTGTACATGCGAGAGAGCCCGACCAGACTCGCGCCGCCGTACAGAACCGGCCCAATCAACCAGCCGGAATGCGGCCACGACCGAATCGCCTCACTCGTGAATGCCGCCGCTGCCGCAAAGCCGGCGATCGTGTGTCCCGATGGAAAAGATGAATAGGCGTATCCCTTCCGCAGGCCGCGGAGGAATTGAAAATCATGCGGGAGCGAGTCTCCGACTTCGAACGGGCGCGCCCGACCCGTGGTCCACTTGATCAAGCCACCAGCCACCTCCGCCAGCACGATGGCTTCTGCGCCGTGCAAGCCCGCCGCCGCCAACCCGCGTGTGTGACTCACACGACCAACCACGTAGAAGGTGCCGCTGATGAGCAGCACGCCGGGACTTCCGAGCAACCGAAATCCTGTCGCGGTTCGTCGCAACGTCGTGTTGTTCTGGAGCACGGGACGCTGCAGACTGCGTGCGATTCGCTCGTCGAGCGGAAGGAACGCCGCGGTCGCGGCAGCCACGCCTGCGGCGGCGACGGCATCCCCGCCCGTGAACAGCGGCGGAGGTGCGGCGCTCGAGTCGAGCTGCTGGGCCAGCACCGGAGCAGCGCTCGAGAGCATCAGCGCGACGCACGCCATGTGGAATCGCCAGCGTCGCATCAGGGGTGCTGGTGGTCGCGAGGTGGTCGAAGGGCGCATCGCTGATATCTTGCTCGATCTGTGCGACGCGATGGCGAGGCGTTCTGAAGAGCGGGGCTCGTGAAATGAATGTTCGACGTGCCGAAGCTGACGAAATTCCCGCGCTGGCGCGCCTGTGGTATGACGGCTGGCAGGATGCGCATGCCGCGATCATGCCGGAGGCTCTCACCCGCGCCCGCACGTTCGAGAGCTTTCGCGATCGACTGGAGGTCCGCCTCGATGATGTGCGGGTCGTCGGGCGAGAGGGGCTTCCGCTCGGCTTCTACATGCTCAGCAGCGACGAGCTCTATCAACTCTATGTCTCCGCGGAGGTACGTGGTGCTGGCGTCGCCGCTGCCCTCCTCGCCGATGCAGAAAAGAGGCTGCGCGAAATGGGCACGGAGACGGCTTGGCTCGCCTGCGCAATTGGCAATGAACGCGCCGCCAGATTCTACGAGAAAAGCGGATGGCTCCGCGTCGGCATCTTCCTGAGTCGTCTGGACACCGTGGACGGGCCATTCGATGTGAATGTCTGGCGCTACGAAAAGCGCCTCACGCCGACGACGAGCGACTCGGCATCACGCGATTGATCGACCGGCACAGGCGCGCCGTGATGGT
>JAQBQC010000082.1 GCA_028287205.1 Gemmatimonadota bacterium | reverse complement strand
CATCCCGGCGAGCGTACAGGCGCGGCTGTTCGAGCCTCATTTTTCCACGCGCACGCGAGGGAGTGGCCTGGGATTGGCGATCAGCCGGCGACTCGTGGAGAGCTGGGGCGGGGAGATCGCGGTGGCGAGCGTAGAAGGGGAGGGGGCGACCGTGCGCATCGTGCTGCGTGGATTATCTTCAACGTCATGACGGCGACCCTTCTTCCCGCGGACATCGGCGACGAGATCAACGCGCGCATCCTCGCGATCTCCGAAGATCGGATCGCGGGCTTCCTCGAAAATCCATTCGCCGAGATCGCGAGGCTGTCGGATGTGAGTGAGGAGGTCGTGCACGCGCGGATCCGCGCGATGCTGAGCGCCGGGACGATTCGGCGCGTGCGCCAGACGCTCATGGCGACGAATCTGGCTCCGGGCGCTCTCGTCGCGTGGCGCGTGCCCGAGGAACAGCTCGACGCGGCGTTCGAGTACTTCGTGCACGACGATCCGTTCTCGGGACATGTGGTGATCCTCTCGACCGACGGCGCGACGCCAGGCTCGAGCTATCGGCTCTGGACCACGCTCAAGGTGCCACAGGGATATTCGCGCGAAAAGCACTGCACGGTGCTGGCGGAGCGCGTGGGTGCGAGCGCGTTTCGCGTGATGCCGGCGAAGCGGCTGTTCGCGCTGGGCGTGGGCCACGTGCGGCGCAAGGGGATGACGCCGGGGTCGCGCTCCGACGAGCCCGGGCGCGTGATGGACACGAACATCGTCGCACTGTCTGAGCTCGAGTGGCGCGTGCTCGAGCCGCTCAAGCGCGAGCTCACGATCGAGGAGATCGGGCCGGAGCCGTGGCGCGTGCGCGCGGAGGAGGCGGGCGTTCCATATGTAGAATTTCTACAGGTGGGTCGCGGGTTGGCGGATCGCGGCGTGATCGGGCGATTCTCGACCTTCCTCGAGCATGTGAAGCCCGGAGCGGATGGTGTGCGCGTGACTCGCTACAACGCGCTCTTCCACTGGCGCGTGCCGGCCGGACGCGAGATCGAGGCGGGGAAGGAGGTGGGCCGTCATCACATTCTCACGCACGCGTACTGGCGTGAGGGCGGCGAAGAGTTCGCGAACGTGAACATCATGGCCGTCGCGCACGGCACGGACAAGCAGCTCGTGCTCGAGCACAAGGCGGCGATCGATGTGCATCTGGCGGAGGCGGGAATTCCGGTGAGCTACACGAACGTGTTCTGGGGCGGACGGAGCGAGATCAAGCCGTCGGAGATCGCGCCGGGCGCGTACGTGGCGTGGTGCAGGTCCATCGGCGTGGATCCCGCCAGCATGCGGGCGGCTGCGCCCGAGGAGCCGGGCGCCGCGTGAGGCTCGTGGGCGTGCGCGCATTGCTGGTGAGTGGCGCGATGATCGTGGCGTGCGAGGATGCGAGAGATGCTCGCGCGTCGCGCGCTGTGGACTCGGGGAAGGGCGTGCGCTCGGTGGCGGGGCGCAGCGCGCTTGCGAGCAGTGATTCGGTGCCGGCGTTCACGGTGCCGCCGCAGTGCGCGAGGGGATCAGTGCCCGCGCCGAAGAAGCCGGCGCCCACGCGGCTGGCGGTGAAACCGAAGTCGCGAGCGGACAGCGTCCAGCGCGCGCACTCCGACTCGATGCACATGATCGGCGCGAGCGGCGACTCGGCGCACGTCGTGGGCGCGTGGCGAGACTCGGCCGCGGGCGGGGACAGTGCACGCGCGACCCGCGCGGATACGTCCGCCGTCGCAGCCGCTGGCACGACTGCGCCCAGGTCGCCGAAGGCCGCGCGCGCCGACTCGATCGCTCGCGTGCGCGCGAAAGTGCGCGCGGACTCGCTCGCCACCATCGCACTGCAGACCGACTCGGCGGCGACGCGACGACTCCCTGGCTCGCTGCTCCCTGGCTGCCGCATCGTGGCGTACTACGGGAATCCGATGTCGAAGCGCATGGGCATCCTCGGCGAGATCAAGCCCGACTCGATGCTCGCGCGGCTTGCGAAGCAGGCCGCGGCGTACGCGGCGGTCGACAGCGGACGTCCGGTGCTCCCGGCGCTCGAGCTGATAGCGACCGTTGCGCAGGCAGGGCCGGGGAAGAGCGGGCTCTATCGGGCCCGAATGCCGGACACGCTCATCGCGCGCGTGATGGGATGGGCGGAGGCGCATCACTATCTCGTCATCCTCGACATCCAGACGGGGCGCAGCACGATGGCGGCGGAGCTCGTGCCGCTCATGAAGTATCTGGCGCGTCCGTACGTGCACCTCGCGCTCGATCCCGAGTTCTCGATCGGCACGAAGAAGATTCCGGGAAAGGTCATCGGGCGGATCGATGCGGCAGACGTCAACGCCGTGTCATCGGTGCTCGCGAACCTTGTCGACTCCTTGAAGCTGCCGCCCAAGATGTTGATCGTGCACCGCTTCACGACGCCGATGCTTTCCAACCATCACAAGATCAAGCTCGATCCGCGCGTGCAGATCGTGATCGACATGGATGGGTTCGGCGCGCCGCATCTCAAGTACGGGTCATACAAGGCATACGTGCACGACCGCCCCGTGCAGTTCGCGGGCTTCAAGATATTCTACAAGAACGACAAGCCGATGCTGACACCGCAGCAGGTCGTGGAGATGGATCCGGTGCCGCTGTTCGTCATGTATCAGTAGGATCACCGCGCAGTCGCGTACACGTCAGCCTGCTACGCCGCCACTGGCAATCTGAAACGGCGTGGCCATATTGAGCTAACAGTCGCGACGAACGCCGATCTCCTGGCCTATCCCCTGGGCCAGCTGCTGCAGACACGCCGCCAAGCCACACTCAGAGCGGCCATCGATGCCGCACGGAGCATTCTCCATGACGACAACCGCATCCCCGACACCATCTGTCTCGGGTAAACCGGCGACCATCACCGAGCATGAGCTCGCGGAAGTCGAGCGCGCGAATGCCACGGGCCTTCAGCCGATCGTATTCGTGCATGGACTCTGGCTGTTGCCGAGCAGCTGGGATCGTTGGGCGAAGCTGTTCGAAGATGCGGGCTATGTCGCGCTGACGCCCGGATGGCCGGATGATCCCGAGACTGTCGACGAAGCCAACGCAAAGCCGGAAGTGTTCGCGCACAAAACGGTCGGCCAGGTTGCGGATCACTACGACAAGATCATTCGCACCCTTCGCAGGAAGCCGGGAATCATCGGGCATTCCTTCGGAGGCCTGCTCGTGCAGATTCTCGCCGGTCGCGGACTCGCCGCGGCGACGGTCGCCATCGATCCTGCGCCATTCCAGGGCGTGCTTCCGCTTCCATTCTCGGCTCTGAAGTCCGCGTGGCCCGTGCTCGGGAATCCCGCGAATCGCAACCGCGCGATCCCTCTCACGTACGAGCAGTTCCGATACGGATTCGCGAATGCGGTGAGCGAGGCCGAGGCACATGAGCTGTATGCGACGTTCGCAGTTCCGGCGTCCGGCGCTCCGCTGTTCCAGGCGGCCACCGCCAACCTCAATCCCTGGACCGAGGCGAAGGTCGACACCGAGAACGCCGAGCGCGGACCGCTGCTGATTATCAACGGCGAGAAGGACAACACGGTGCCGTGGGCGATCGCGCACGCCTCGTTCAAGCGCCAGGAGCGTAACAAGGGCATCACGGAGATCGTGGAAATTCCCAATCGGGGACACGCGCTCGTGGTCGACAGCGGCTGGCGAGCGGTGGCCGACAAGGCATTCGCGTTCATCAAGCGATTCGTGTCGTAGCAGGGCAGCTCAACGGGAGGTCGCCAAATGACTCTGAACTCGAAATCCTTCAAGGGAGGGCAGGCTTCGTTCGGAATTTTTTATCCGACGGGATACGTGCTCTTCGTGTTCGAGAACGGCTCCGACGCCGACGAGGCTGCAGCAGCGTTGGGGCGGGCCGGGTTCACGTCGGATGACATGGTACCAGCCTCCGCGAAGGACATGCTCGCATTCTCACGGGAGCTGCGCGGCAATCACGGACGCTTCGTCGCCTTCGAGCGCTTCCTCTCCGAGCATCTGGGAGACGAGGCCGATGCGGCGAACGAGATCGTGGATCTGGCGGATGCGGGAAAGACGTTCCTCGCCGTCTACGCGCCGGACGATTTGGCGACGGCTCGCTGCGCAGATTGCACGCGAGCGCTTGAACCGGTCGTGAAGCGAAAGTTCGACAGATTTACGTATACGGATCTGCGCTGACGCGAATTCGCACGAACGTGTGCCGGCCCGGGGCGGAGTCCCGGGCCGGCCTTATTTTGTCTTCCGTTTGCGCGTTTCGCCTGCCTCATGCCGGCGGATGCGCGAGTCGATGACGCAGGATCGCCGCGATGATCAGCGCGATTCCCACGGCGCAGACACCGAGCCAGCCAAAGAAGTCCCACGCCGCTGATGCGAGTGCGGAGCCGAGCGCACCGCCCGCGAAATAGCTCGCCATGTAAATGGTGTTGAGCCGCCCGTACAACTTCGCGTCGAGCGAGTACACGCGCGCCTGGTTGGACACCTGCGCCGCCTGCACCCCTGCGTCGAGGATCACGACCCCCGCCGCAATCCCCCAGAGCGTGTGGCCCGCGAACGCGAGCACGATCCACGAGATGGCGATGGCGTAGAGCGCAAAGCCGACCGTCTCCCGAGGCGATCGCTTGTCCGCGAAATATCCCGCGATCGGCGCGGTGGCCGCGCCGGCAATTCCGAGCAGACCAAAGAGTCCGGCAACTCGGCTGCCATAGTGCAGCGGTGGCGCCTCGAGCCTGAACGCGAGCGTGGTCCAGAATGCGCTGAAGCTCCCGAACGTGAGCGCGCCGAGCAGCGCGGCGTCGCGAATGACCGGCTCAGAGCGCGCGATCGGAATCAGCGATCGCATCAACTGCAAGTACGAGAGTGTCGTCGACGGACGGCGCGTCGGAAGCCAGAGGCGAACGGCGATCGCTGTCACGAGCATCATCACGGCGGCGAGCGCGAACATGCGGCGCCATCCGAACGCGGCGCCGACGAACCCCGCGAGCACGCGTG
>JAQBQC010000070.1 GCA_028287205.1 Gemmatimonadota bacterium | reverse complement strand
GCTCCTTTGCTCAGCTGCCTCCGCTTGTGCGCACCCCGCAGTCACGCCGGATCCGGCGCTTGCCGCGGCGGATAGCGCGCGCGTGTTGGCCGCTGCCGCCGACTCGGCCCGCCAGGCGGACAGCGCGCGCGTGCTGGACAGCATCGCCGCGCATGGAGAGATCGCGGCAGAGGCGCCCGTCAGGGTGATGCACTTCGAGTCCAACGCCGACAGCCTCGACTACGAGAACAACCGCCGGCTGGCGCAGGAGGCGAAGGAGTATCGCATCGTCGTTTCGCTCTTCGACCGGCGCGTCTGGGTCATGAACGGGGACGACACGCTCCGCTCGGCGCCCGCCGCCGTGGCGATGGACTCGACGCTGGCGTTCGCGGGTCACGTGTGGAAGTTCGACACGCCGCGCGGCAAGCGCACAGTGCGCGGCAAGTCGGAGAACCCGCTCTGGATTCCGCCGGACTGGCATTACGCCGAAGTGGCGAAGGAAAATCACCTCGCGCTCGCACGCCTACCGCTCAAGGGTTCCGTGAAGATCGCGAACGGCCGCAAGCTCCAGGTGCGCAATCAACAGATCGGCGTGATCGTCCCCGACTCGGGATGGGTGCCCCTCCCCCTCGATGAGGAGGTCGTGTTCGATGACACCCTCTACATGCCGCCGCTCGGCACCAAGAATCGCCGCATTTACGGGGAGCTCGGGAGCTATCGCCTGGACATGGGCGACGGGTATCTCATCCACGGCACGCCCGAAGAGTCGACCGTGGGTGATGCCGTCACCCACGGGTGCGTGCGTTTGAAGGAGGACGACATCACGTGGCTCTACGCGAACGTGCCGAACGGGACGAGCGTGTACATCTACTAGGCTCGCGCCGTCATGGCGTTGTCGGGGACGACAGCGCCTTCACGAGGCGGTAGAGAAATTCCTGCCCGTCGTACAACGACTTCACGCGCATCCGCTCGTCCTTGCCGTGCGCGCGTGAATCGTTCGGATCGCCGAAGAGCCCCGACACACCATACGTGGGAATTCCCTTCGCGCGCAGATACATCCCGTCCGTCGCGCCGGTAGACATGGTGGGAATGACGGGAATGTCGCCGAACATCTGCTTGGTGAGCTGCTCCACCGCGCCCATGAGCTCAGGCGTCAGCGGCGACGGCGCGCTCGGCTCGAGCGGTGGCGGCGCCGACATCGAGATCCCGGTGTCCCCCATCACCTGCAGCAGCGTCAGGCGCACCTGCGCCGGATCGACGTTCGGCACCACGCGGCAGTTGATGTTCGCCGTCGCCGTCTGCGGCAGGGCGTTGTTCGCGTGGCCACCGGACAGCCGCGTTGCCACGCACGTGGTGCGCAGCATCGACGCGTAGCGTGGCACCTCGGACAGCTTCGCCGCGGCAACGCTGTCTTTCTCGTTCTTCGCAATCGCGCGCATGGCGGCGCCGAGCTCGGGCGACTCGATCGCAGCGGTGCGCTCGAAGAACGCGCGTGACACCTCGTTGAGCTGCACGGGAAACCGATACGCCGACAGCTTCACGAGCGCCGCGGCGAGCTGATAGATCGCGTTGTCGGAGCGCGGCACCGACGAGTGGCCGCCGCGGTTGTGCGTGCTCGCCGTGAGATTGATCGACACCTTCTCCGTGGCCTGCACGGACTGCAGAAACGGCTTTCCGTTCACGAGCGCGCCGCCGCCACCCTCGTTGATCGCGTACGCGGCGTCGATCACCGGCCGGTGCGTGGTGACGAGCCACTGGGCGCCGTTCATCTCGCCGCCCTCCTCGTCCGCGGTGAGCGCAAGAATGATGTCGCGGTCGGGGACGTACCCCTCGCGCTTCATGCGCAGCATGTTCGCGACGAAGATCGAGGCCATCGCCTTGTCATCGCCACTGCCGCGCGCGTAATAGTAGCCGTCCTTCTCGACGAGCTTGAACGGGTCCGTCGTCCAGTCGGAGCGCAGCGCGGCCACGACGTCGAGATGTGCGAGGAGGAGCAGCGGCTTGCGCGCGCCCTTCCCGTGGTAGCGCACGACGAGATTGCCCTTGTCGGGCTTGGGCGTGAACAGCTCCACGTCGGCTGCCGGAAAGCCGGCGTCGAGGAAGCGCTTCTGCATCGCCTGCGCAGCGACCGTGGTGCTGCCAACCGAATCCACGGTGTTGATCTCCACCAGCTCCTTGTAGATCTCGTGCAGGCGCTGCTGCTCGGCGTTGAGCGTCATCGTCTGCGAGCGGGCGACACAGGCGGTGAGCGCGAGCGCGATGCAGCCCAGGAGGGCGGAGGAACGACGTATCATCGTGTAGGGCTCCGGCGATGGAGAAATGGGAATCGAGAGCAGTTGGCGCGGAGGAAATTACGGCGTGTGCGCGGGGTAATCACGCGCATGCGCCGCGATCAGGAGCGGAGCAGCTCCATCGCGGCGTTGCGGCCATTCACGGCCATCACGCTTCCGCCCGGATGCGTGGCCGCGCCGCAGAGCCACACGCCGTCCATCGGCGTGCGCGCCGTGAGCCGCTTCTCCCACATGTGCGCGGGAAGAATGTCGCCCTGGAAAATGTGGCCGCCGGTGAGTCCGACGCGGGCTTCGATGTCGGGAGGGCCGAGAACTTCGAGATCGATGATCGCATCGGGCAGATTGGACGTGAATCGCGCAATGGACGCGATCACGCGCTCTCCAACTTCCTTGCGTCGCGAATCCCAGTCGCCCTTCGCAAAGCGATGCGGCACGAACTGCGCGAACACGCTGAGCGTATGCACACCGGGCGGAGCAACGGACGGATCGTACACCGTGTGCATATAGAGCTCGGTCCAGATGCGATCGGGGAGCTCGCCCGCATTTGCCTTGCGATGCCCCTCGTCCCACTCCGCAACGGTGAGTGGCGTGTTGACCTGACCGGTGTGATGCGGCTCGTTCGTGCCCGGGCGCGCGCGAAAGTTCGGGAGCTCGCGCAGCGTCATGTTCACCTTCACCGTCACGCCTTCGATCGGCACAGCCTCGACGTCGCTGCGCCACTGCGCGTCGGCGGCGTCGCCGAGCAGGCGGAGGGTGACGCGTGGATCCGCGTTCGACACGACGTGGCGCGCTGCGATGCGCTCGCCCGACTCGAGCTCCACCCCTTCGCCGGGGAGAATGCGCGCGACGCTCACCCCTGTCGCCACGACGGCGCCGGACTCGCGCGCGACGTCGCAGAGAATGAAGGAGACCGTACCCATCCCGCCGCGCACGTATCCCCACGCGCCCGGCACTCCGAACATGCGACCGGACGAGTGATGATACCAGACGGACGCCGTTCCCTTCTGCGATGGCGACGCGTTCGTGCCGATGACACCCTGTCCGAGATACGCCATCTGCAGCCGCTCGTCGCGGATGTAGCGCTGCACGCATTCGAGCATCGACCAGTCATCGAGCAGCGCGCGCGCATCGTCGTCGCCCTTGAGCCGCCGATCGATCTCCTCGCGCGTAGGGGCCGGCTCGAGCCAGAGATCGCGATCGCTCGCGGGACGCAGCGCTTCACGCAGCCGCGCTTTCACCGCAATCATCTCCTTCCACCCCTTCACATCGCCCGGCGAGAGTTTGCGGATGTCCGCCTCGCATTTCTCGTCGTCGTTCCACAGCTGCACGCTCGAGCCATCCTCGAACGGGACGAACATCCCTCCCGCCGCCGGCATCCACTCGAAGCCGTGCCCGGCGAAGTCGAGCTCCTCCAGGACCTTCGGGTGCAGTAGCCCGCACACGTAGGCGCACGGAGAGAACCGCACGCCGGGGAATGGCTCCTCCATTGTGCACGCGCCGCCGACGCGATCTCGCGACTCGAGCACGAGCACTCGTTTGCCCGCGCGCGCGAGATACGCAGCGCACGCGAGTCCGTTGTGGCCCGCCCCGACGATGACGACGTCCCAGGAACGCTTCGCGAGCGAGGCGATGGACTCGGGGAGGCCGATGCGGCCAAGGACATTAGCGGCCTTCTGTGAGGCATCAAGATTCGGCATGGCCGGAATAGTGACGAAATGGGCCACGCGCGGTAAGCCATTTCATGGGAGAAAATACGGAACATGAGAGCTAACTAATTGACGCGTAACGCCCTAGGGCGCATGAAGATTCGCTTGTGATTACTTCATATATGACGCGTCTTTTAAGCAACGATCCCAGTTGCAAACAAACCTTCACGCGCCCAACGATAGCGCGTACCCATCGCGACACCAACAGGAGTACGGCCATGCTGCGACACACCCGAAGAGGTTTTACGCTCATCGAACTTCTCATTGTCGTCGTCATCATCCGCATCCTCGAGGCGATTCCGATTCAGAAGTTTTATAGCAACAAGGAAAAGGCGTATCTGGCTTCCGAGAAGTCGGATCTGCGCAATCTCGCGACGTCGGAAGAGGCGTACTTCTCCGGCAACCAGACGTACACCACGAACCAGAGCGCGTTGAACTACACGACGTCGCAGGGTGTGTCGGTCACGGGTATGGCCGCTGATGCGAAGGGCTGGAAGGGCACGGCGAGCCACAGCGCGACGACCAAGAAGTGCTACGCCGGCTTCGGAAGTCAGGCAGCTGCGACGACGCTCGACGGTATCATCACCTGCGATCCGTGATCTGACGGCGTCGCTGCGGCGACGCTCGATCCGATCTCCAGGCTCGCACGATCGCCCCGCGCAGAGATGCGCGGGGCGTTGTGCATCCACCACTTACGCTCCGATCACGGCCCGAGTGAATTGCTTCGAGTCTCGCCGGCACAAAGAACCGTGCTGACGTAATTCGCGCGAGCTGGGGGCATTGTGCGATAAGAATCTTCTCACGCGTGTCGTAGCTCGCTGTACAACCTCAACTCGTTTCGCGACTTAGCCTTACGCCATCGCGCGGTCCTGACTGTGCATTCATTGCCTGCCGTGAAACGGCACCCACCCGGTGTGGGCACGCAGTGAACGAAGAATTTGAGCACGGGGTAAGCAATGTTGCGTACGCGAAAGGGTTTCACGCTCATCGAGCTTTTGATCGTGGTCGTCATCATCGGCATCCTCGCGGCAATCGCCATTCCGAAGTTTGCGAGCACGAAGGAGAAGGCGTATCTGGCTTCCGAGAAGTCGGATCTGCGCAACCTGGCGACGTCGGAAGAGGCGTACTTCTCAGGTAATCAGACCTACACCACTGACCAGAGCGCGTTGAACTTCACGACCTCGCAGGGTGTGTCGGTCACGGGTATGGCCGCTGATGCGAAGGGGTGGAAGGGCACGGCGAGCCACAGCGCGACGACCAAGCAGTGCTACGCCGGCTTCGGCAGCCAGGCAGCTGCGACGACCCTCGACGGCATCATCACCTGCGATCCGTGATCTGATAGCCTCGGCCTCGCAACGCTGGCGCGATCTCGAGGCTTGCACCAACGCCCCGCGCAGAAATGTGCGGGGCGTTGTGCATCAGAACATATCGTTTCCGAGCTGTCGCATTCTGCCCGGCGCACTCGCGTCGCGCGGTACAAAAAGTTGCAACGCGATTCCTGAGAATTTGTAACGCAGCGCTGCCAATGCGTTTAGCTCACCCGACCCAGTTGGACCCACTCGTGCCTTAGTGGAGGCCGTGAACCAAGCGGCGCCCACCCGAACGTGGGTGAACCAGGGACTGACTCAATACTGATCCAGGAGATTTTCAATGCGTCGTCTGCGCAAGGGCTTTACACTGATCGAGCTTCTGATCGTCGTGGTCATCATCGGCATTTTGGCCGCGATCGCGATTCCGAAGTTCGCGAGCACGAAGGAAAAGGCGTATCTGGCTTCCGAGAAGTCGGATCTGCGCAACCTGGCGACGTCGGAAGAGGCGTACTTCTCCGGCAACCAGACGTACAGCACCGATCAGAGCGCGTTGAACTTCACGACCTCGCAGGGTGTCTCGG
>JAQBQC010000065.1 GCA_028287205.1 Gemmatimonadota bacterium | reverse complement strand
GTGGCGTGGTCGCGTAGCTGCACACCGCGCAGCTCTCTCGCTCCTGGGAAGCTGCCATCCTCGCGAAGCGCCGCCACATACCTCTCCGCGATCGTCTCGGCGTCGGTCGAAAGTCTGGTGCCGATAGCGTGCAGCACTGCATAGCCGGTTGCGTCGAGATTTTCATTATCGGACTTCCCGACGACGATTGACGAAGATGGCGTGCGACGAGACACGTCGAACTCGCGCTCGACCACCCGACTCGCTGGCGACTCCGCGCGCGGCGTCGGAAGCCAGAGCGTGAAGATCGCGCCGGCGCCGGGCCTGCTTCGCACGGTGATGTCGCCGCCCATGCGCCGTGCGAGGCGACGACTGATCGCGAGCCCGAGTCCGGTGCCTCCCTTCTCCCGCGTCAGCGCACCGTCGGCCTGCACGAACGGCTCGAACAGACGACTCATGAATTGAGGTGCGATTCCAGGGCCGGAGTCGCTGACGCGAATGTAGGCCCACGCCCGACCGGGCTGCGGCGCCTCTGAAGGATTGGGAGCTGACGCGCCCTCCCCCAGTTGGGCCCCAGGGTCCGGCTCGTCGGTCGCACCGCAAATGACCGTGACCTCTCCGGCAGGTGGCGTGAACTTCACCGCATTCGAAAGCAGGTTCACGAGAATCTGACGCACGCGCCGTTCGTCGCCCACATAGGCGGCGCCGGGCGAGTTCGCATTGAGATCGAATAGCCGAATTCCCTTGGCCGTCGCCTGTGGATGCACAAGCGCCGTCGCCGAAACCACGGCTGCGCCGGTCATCAGCACGTCCTGGCGAACGTCCAGTCTGTCGGCATCGACCTTGGCGACGTCGAGCACATCGTCGACCAGCTGAAGCAGGTGACGCGCGCTCGCCTGAAGACGTTCGAGGTGCGCGTTCTGCGCGGGCGTGGTGGGGCCGAGCACGCCCATGTCGAGGAGCTGCGAGTAACCGAGGATCGCGTTGAGCGGCGTGCGAAACTCGTGGCTCATCGTCGCGAGGAATTCGGTCTTGCGGCGCCCGGCCTCTTCCGCCGCCGCGATCGCGGTTTCCGTTTGGGCGCGCGAGGAGTTCGCGGCCAGGTGAAGACGCGCGCTCTCTATGGCCATCGCGGCCCGGCGCGCGAAGTCTTCGATGACTTCCTTGTCGGCATCGCTGAAGTGACGACCTTCCTGCGGCGCGACGTAGGTGATGGCGCCCCACACAACTCCGTGCGCGACCATTGGGACGCTCAGGTACGCCTGCACGCTCAAGATCTCCAGAAGCGCGAGCTGTTCTGCGTCACGCGCCCGAGTCGCCAGCTCATTCGGGGAGACGCTGGAGGCAATCTCAGGGCGGCCATCGCGGATGACGCGCGCGACATCCGGCAGATCACCGGGCATGGGCCGGTAGCGATCGCGAAGGGCACGAGCGGCGTCGTGCTTGTCTGAATCAGGATGCTGAACGGTGAGCCGGCGGATGGTGCCGTCGTCGCCGAGGACGTCCACGATCACCCACGCGTCCATGAGAGGCACCGACATGCCGGCGACGGTCGTGAGGGTGCTCTCGTAATCGAGCGACGCGGCGAGCCTGCGGCTCGCTTCGGTGAGGAACGCCAGGCGATCGTGCCCGGCCGCGCTTTGGCTTCGAGATGTCCTGTTGCCGGCGCGCGCTCCGCGCTCGTCCTGAATATCCTTCACCGATCCGGAGTGCGCGGTGCGCACGTCGTCCGGTGTGTGCTCGAGTCCGTCTACTCCCGCCACGCGTTCCCTCACATCTGGGATACGCCGCTCAAACGCAAAAGCAGGGCCGACTTCGCTTTCTCTTCGCGTGCCTTTAACGCGCTGAAGCGGTTGAGCGGCGCTGAGGTGAGTTACCGCGTGCTCACGCGCCCCGAGGTACCCGCGTTCAAGTATCGGTCATACCAACTCACGTAGCGGTCGAGCCTGTCTTTCTTGTAGCTCGGCGTCGAGATGCCGTGATGCTGATCCGGATAGATGACGAGCTCCGTCGGCACGCCGAGGCTTCTGAGAGCGACATACATCTGCTCGCTGCCCGCAATCGGAACGTTGAAGTCGCGGTCGCCGCCGAGAAAAAGTGTGGGCGTGTTTATCTGATTGGCGTGGAAAAACACGAAGGACCGCTTCATCCATCCCTCGGGATCCTTCCACGGAGCCTCGCTCGAGTCTGGCGTGTACTGGTCCGTTCCATAGCTCGCGATCGCATTCGCGCTGCCCGCGCCCGCGATCGCGGCCTTGAAGCGGTGATCGACGGTGATGATTCGATCCGTGAGAATGGCACCATTGCTCCATCCGCCGATGCCGAGTCGGTCGGGATCGGCGACGCCGATCTTCACGACGTGGTCCACAGCGCCAAGGAGATCGGACACGTCCTTGTCCTTTGTGTCGTGCGCGATCGCACGCTGATGCGCGGCACCGCGCCCACGACTCCCCCGATAGTTCGCGGCGACGACGACATACCCGTTCGCAGCGAACAGCTCCCGCTCGATGTTGAACGCGTGCGAGTCCTGGCAGCAGGCAGGACCGCCGTGAATGCGAAGCAGCGTCGGGTACCTTCGTCCCGCGACGTACGAGGCGGGCTTCACGATGATCCCGTGCACCTCGTAGCCATCCTTGCCGCGCGATGCAAACTCCTCCGTGGTACCGAGCTGAATGCCGCGGAGCCACCCGTCGTTCTGATGGGTGAGTCGGCGCAGCGCGCTGCCCTCGAGCGCGTAGATTTCCGGCGGCGCGCTGTCGCTCGCGAGAGTGAGCGTGGCAGCGCCATCGGCGCCCATCTCGAGCGACGTCACCATGCGCTTGTCTGCCGCGACGCGCTGTGCCGTGCCACCTCGCGCCGAGATCCGCGCGACGTACTGCGAGCGGTCGTCCTCCTCGAGCATGTAGATCCACGCGCCATCCCTGGACCACGCCGGCTCGATCACCTGTCGATCGAGTGCTTCGGTGAGCACCGTTGCCGCGCCACCCGTGCTCGGGATCACCGCGAGCTTCCACATGCGATGCGAATGATCCGCCATCGCGATCCCCGTGAGATACGCGATGCGCCGGCCGTCGGGACTCCAGGCGATGCGGCCGCCGTCCTCGCCGTCGTACGTCGTAAGCCGTCTGATCTCTGCACCCGGCTTCGCCTCCATCACGAAGATGTCGTCGTTCTCGCTGCGGTCCGCATCGCCGGCCACTCGCTTGCTGACGAAGGCGATGCGAGTGCCATCGGGAGACCATACGGGATCGGTCTCATCGTAGCTGCCCGAGGTGAGCGTCTCGAGCCTGCGCGATTCGAGGTCGAACAGCGCGAGATGATCGTGGCTCGCGAGCACATATCCGCCCGGATCCGACTTGAAGTGCAAGCGGTCGATCACCACGGGCCGCTTCGTGCCGCCCTTCGCCTTCGCCGAATCGGGATCGCTGACGACGAACACGAGCCGCTTCGAGTCCGGCGACCAGGCATAGTCGTCAATCCCGCCCGCCACATCGCTCACGCGCGCGGCCTCGCCACCGACGCGATCGAGGATCCAGACTTGCGAGCCGTCTCCA
>JAQBQC010000053.1 GCA_028287205.1 Gemmatimonadota bacterium | reverse complement strand
TCGCCGAGCGCCGCACCTTGTCGAGTCGCTTCTCCACCGTCGCGAGATCCGCCAGCGCGAGCTCGATCTCGATCACCTCGCGGTCGCGCACAGGATCGATCGCGCCCATCACGTGCAGCACGTCCGGATCCTCGAAGCAGCGCACCACGTGGATGATCGCGTCGGTCTCGCGGATGTTCGCGAGAAACTTGTTGCCCAATCCTTCGCCGCTCGCCGCGCCCTTCACGAGCCCCGCGATGTCGACGAACTCCACCACCGCCGGAACGACGCGCTTGGGATTCACGATCTTCGCGAGCCCCTTCAGTCGCTCATCCGGCACCTCGACGATGCCCACGTTCGGCTCGACCGTGCAGAACGGATAGTTCGCCGCCTCCGCCTGCGCGCTCGTGAGCGCGTTGAACAACGTCGATTTTCCCACGTTCGGCAGTCCCACGATTCCCAGCTTCAGCATGCATTCCCATTGTGCGCGTTCATTGCCTTCACGATGCCATCACGCAGCCAGAGCTCCGCGGCATCCGTAAATCGCGGCATCAGCGCGAGAATCTCCTCGCGCTCCGTTTTTCCGAAGGGGCTCAGCACGTAGTCGGCGAGATCGCCGATCCGTCGTTCCGGATCCACCGGCTGGATACCGATGCGCAGCCGCGCGTAGTCGCGATGACCAACGTGGTGCTCGACGCTCTTGAGCCCATTGTGTCCGCCGGCGCTCCCTTGCGAGCGCAGCCGGTACGATCCCACAGGCAGCGCGACATCGTCGACGACCACGAGCAGATCCGACTTCGGCGACCAGAAGGGGCGCTTCAGATGCGTCGCGAGCACGGCGCCACTCAGATTCATGAATGTCTGCGGCTTCACGAGACGCACCTTCGCATTGCCCACGAGCCCACTCGCGACCATGGCCTGTCCCTCGGCTTTCCAGGCCCCGAAATGCCAAACGTCGGCGAGGTGATCGAGAACCCACCAGCCGACGTTGTGCCGCGTGCGTTCGTATTGTTTGCCCGGATTGCCGAGCCCGAGAATGACCTTCATCGGCGTGCTCGAGGGTCAGAAGTGAACGACGCGCCGCACGAAGCGACGCGCCGCACACCACAGACTTACTTCTTCGCAGCCTCCGCGTCTTCCTCTTCCTTCTTCGCGCGAATGACTTCCGGCTCCGTGGACGCTTCCGCGCCCTCCGCAGCGACCGGTGCAACCTCGACCTCGGCGCGCGGCGGAGCGACGACGCAGATCGTCTCGTCCGCGTTCTCGAGAACCTCGACACCCGGGGGCAGCGTCAGGTCGCGCACGTGGATCGACTGGTGCAGATCGAGATTCGACACGTCGACGTCGATGTGATTCGGGATGTTCGCCGGATCGACTTCGACGCTGATCGTGCGGAGCACCACGTCGAGCATGCCGCCCGAGAGGCGCACACCCACCGGCGTGCCAACGAGCACGATCGGGATGTCGACGGTCACCAGCTCACCGGCAACGAGCTCCTGGAAATCGATGTGCAGGATCTCGCGGCGGAACGGGTGCCGCTGGATATCGCGGATCAGGGTGCGCGATGAGCCGCCATCGATCTTGAGCTCGAACACGGTCGTGTCGGCAGACACGCGGTCGAGCATCTTCTGCAGGTCGCGCGCGTCGAGCGCCAGCGATTGCGGCTCGCGCTTGTGACCGTACACGACGCCGGGAACCTGCTTCGCTGCGCGCAGCTTCCGCGCGGCGCCCTTTCCGGTTTCCGTGCGTGGATGCGCGATGAGGACTTCGGTTGCCATATCGATTCTCTCGGGAGCGTAATTGACAGTTGAACGAGCCAGGTACCGCAGTGCTGCCGTACCCCTTCTTTGCCGCGCCTACTCGAACTGCTACTCGAACAGCGAGCTCACCGACTCGTCGCTGTGCGTATATCGAATTGCCTTCGCCAGCAGCTCTCCCACCGACAGGATCGTCAGCTGCGGAAAGCGATGTGACTCGGGAATCGCGACGGTATCCGTCACCGTCACTTCCTTGATCGGAGCATTCCGTAGCCGCTCCGCCGCCGGTCCCGAAAGCAGCGCGTGCGTCGCGCACACGTAGATGTCCTTCGCGCCCAGCCCCTTCAATGCCCGCGCCGCCTCTGTTACCGTGCCCGCCGTGTCGATCATGTCGTCGGGAATGAGACAGTCGCGCCCTTCCACTTCACCAACGACGTTCAGGACTTCGGCGACATTCGGCTGCGGGCGGCGCTTGTCGATGATCGCGAACGTTCCGTTCAGTCGCTTTGCAAACCCTCGAGCCATCTTCGCCGACCCGACATCCGGTGCCACGACCACCAGATCCTTCAGCTGCTTCTTGCGGTAGTGCGAAACGAACACCGGCGCCGCGTACAGGTGGTCCACCGGAATGTCGAAAAATCCCTGTAGTGCATGCTGGTGAAAATCGATCCCGAGCACGCGATCCGCGCCCGCCGTCACGATCAGGTTCGCCATCAGCTTTGCGCCGATCGCCACGCGCGGCTGGTCCTTTCGGTCCTGCCGCGAGTAGCCGTAGTACGGCATCACACACGTCGTACGCGCTGCGGACGCCCGGCGCACCGCGTCGAGAATCAGCAGCAGCTCCATGATGTTCTCGGCAGGCGGGTTCGTGGGTTGCACGATGAAAACATCGTGACCACGAATGTTCTCGTCGATGCGCACGAAAATCTCACCGTCCGAAAAGCGCGACATGGTGACCTTTCCGAGCTCGACTCCCAAACACGCCGAGATCTCTTCCGCGAGCGCACGGTTTGCCGTGCCGGCGAGAAGCTTGAACCCACGCCGCGGAACGTTCAGCTCATCCATTGCAGCCGTTAAACGTAAGAGATTGAGAAGGTTAGGTCAATGCGTCCGTTTCGGGCGCGCGACCCGATACGGCCGCACAGTTCCATTGCCCCTGGTGGATTCGAACCACCATTCGCGGCTCCAAAGGCCGCTGTCCTGCCGTTGGACGAAGGGGCAGCAGAGCACCCTAAGCTACCGGCACAGCGAGGGTTGCTCAATACCTGCGGAAATTCCCTGTCAATGGCTGCAGGGTTTCTCTCACTCCACCAGCTCCACCCTCGCCACCCGGGTGACTGTCCGCGTGGGCACCACGGTGCCGGGAAGTGCGCTCGCGAGGGCGGCCGTATCCGAAAAGAGCGGAACGACACCGAACAGCGTCGACCCGGAGCCGCTCATCCCCGCGATCGTTGCTCCTGCCGCGCGCAGTTGGGCGATGATCACCGCAATCTCCGGATGACGCTCGCACACCACCGGCTCGAAGTCGTTGACGACGTGCGGCTGCAGCGTCTCCCAGGACGTGAGCTCGGGAACGCTCACCAGGCGGGGTGAGGGCACATCGGCGGGGCGCGAGCCCGCGATCCAGCCGTACGCCTCTGTGGTCGACACCGCGAAACCAGGCAGCACGAGCAGCACGGTGCGCTCGGGGAGTGCCGGCAGCGCCAACATCCGCTCGCCGCGCCCCCACGCGAGCACGAAGGGCTCCGTGCTCGTGAGGTACGGCACATCGGCGCCGAGCGGAAGCGCGATGCGAAGGAGCTCGGGATCGCTCACCGGGCGCGGGGCCAGCGCGTTGAGCCCGCGGAGCACGGCGCCCGCATCTGCGCTGCCGCCGCCAAGCCCGCCTCCAACCGGAATGCGCTTGTCGATCTCAAGCTCGAAGCCCCGCGGCCAGCCCGTGGCGTCGCCGTACGCGACGGCGGCGCGATACGCGAGATTCTCGTGCTCGGGACCGGATTCCAGTCCGCGCACCACGAGCGATCGCTCCTCATCGCCAGGCCGAACGGTCACCGTGTCGGCGAGCGCGATGCGCGCGAAGAGCGTCTCGATCTCGTGATGGCCGCCGCGCTCGCGGGCGAGAACGCGCAGCCCGAGGTTGAGCTTCGCCTGCGCAGCGATTCGTGCGACTTTCGCGCTCATCCCGCGTCCGCCGCTTCTTCGAGCGCTTCTTCCGACGACGCGTTCATGTCGCTCAGCTTGAGGCCGAGCGTCACGAAGTAGTAGATCCCGATGATCGTGATCGGGAGGAAGGTGAGGATGTGGTAGCTGATCGCCCAGCTCGTCGCGAGCGTACGATCGATGCCGTAGATCCCGAGCCCGAGCTGCGCGAATTTCTCGAACACGCCGAAGAATCCCGGCAGCGCCGGCACCGCGACGCCGATGGCGATCAGCCCCTGCAGCATGAGCGCAGCGCTGAACGAGACCTCGATCCCCACGGCCTTGAAGCCGAGCCAGAAGGCGAGCGCGTTCATGAGCCACATGAGGATCGACCACGCCATCGCCGACACGAACTTCACCGGATTGCGCAGGACGGCGAGTCCCATGGCGAATGCGAGAAGGATGCGGCGCCCACGCTCCTCGTAGCGCGGCGCGACCTTTCGCGCGATCCACTCCCACACGAGGATCGCGTGCTCTGTGAAGAACACGATCAGGTACAGCCCCGAGATCGCGACGAGCGCGAGCGCGGCGCCGCTCCCGATGATCTTCGCGATCGAGTAGCCGCCGAACGTCTCACCCTTCGGGAGCGACGGGTCGAGCGTCGCGACGGCCATGAGCAGCAGCACGCAGGTCGCGTCGAAGATCCGGTCCACCGCGAGCGATGCGAACGCCGCAGAGAAGGGAACGCGCTTCGTCTCGCGCGAGAGTGCGAACGCGCGCGCGAGCTCGCCGGCGCGCGCGGGAAGCACGTTGTTGCCCATCATCCCGATCGCGATCGCGCGCCACAGCATCCCGAACGGAAGATTTTCGGCGACGGGCGAGAGGATGATCCGCCAGCGCGGCGCGCGGAGCGGAAAGATCAGCGTGCCGGCGACGCATGCGCCGAGGAGATACCATGGATTCGCGTGGCGGATGTGCAGCCACACTTCGTCGAAGCGGATCCCGTGCAGCGCCCACGCGAGAAAGGCGACGCCGACGACAGCGCCGAGGAGACTACGCCATTGCTTGCGCACAGCTAATCGGCGATGGCGAGATCGAGGAGGTCGAAGAGCTCTTCGATCGTCTCGCGGGGCGGGGTGCGCTCGGACAGCATCTCGGACTTGAGCTCACGCGCGCGCGCGAGCGCGGCCTTGCCGCGATACAGCAGCGTCTCGATGGGAACGATGGCCTCGTCGGGAATGACGGCCGGGCTGCTGAGCGGCGTCGACTCGAGCGCGCCGAATCCCGCGATGCCGTTCTGCAGATAGTCGCGCAGTTGCCGGCCGGTGGGTGTGCGCGTAGTCGGCTGGCGCGGAGTATCGGGCACGGGTGGGGGCGCGGCGGCGGCGGGCGCTGTTGCGCGCGGCGCAGGCTCCGCGGCGCGCGTGACGGGGATCGCGCTCATCGGTGTGGGCGTGCGCAGGATCGCGGCGACGTCGGCGTCGCCGAGTGGCGTGGGCGTGGGCGCGCCGCGAAGGCCGGGCTGCGGCGCGCGCGGAGCTGCGAGGCGCTCGAGTCCGCGCGCGACTTCTTCCGGACGCGTCGCTGGATTGGCGAGCATCGCCGCCGCGCGATCGAGCGCCTCCATCTGCGCATCGTTCAACGTCGCGACGCGAACGCTCCACTCGGCCGAGAAGCGCGCGACCTGCTTCTCGCCGAACGAGTTCGCCGCGCTGCCGAGCGCACGGAGCGCCGAGCGCAGCTCCCGCTGATTCTTCTCTCGCTGCTCCGGCGCGCGGTTGGCGCGCGCCTGGGCCACGACGCCGCGGAGATGCTCGGCGAGGCTCACGACCTCCAGACGAAAGCGCTCCGCTGCGCTCGTGGGCGGCTGCGGAGCCGTCGTGAGGATGTGCGGGCCCTCGTCGTCGTGAAAGAGCTGCGCGATCGGCACGATGCGGTCGCCCCGTCCCGCTTCGGGCTCCGCCGCCGCGAGCGCCGCCTTGAACGATGCGAGCTCGGGGATCTCGTCGGACGCGCGGCCGCGCGACGCGATGTCGCGCGCGATGCGGCGCAGAATGGCCGCCGATGCCGTGAGCAGCGTCTTCTGCTTCGTCGTCGGAGCCTGGACGGCGCTGAGCTCGAGCGTCTTGAGCGTGTTCTCCACCGCCTCGACGACTTCGCCGAGCGCGGGGATGTCCTTCAGCTCGGCGACGCCACGCACGGCGCGCACGCGCTCCGCCGGGTGTGCGCGGGCGGCGGCGTCATCGGGCGCACTGACGAGATGATCGAGCGCGCGCGCGAGCTCGGCCGCCTCGCTGGCCAGAAACGTGGTCGCGCCGGAGGGCTGGCTCTGCGCCGGCGTGGCGAAGGCGCTGACGGATACCGGGACGAGCTTGCCGAGCTCCTCGACGCGTGCACGTACGCGCGCGGATTCGTCCGAGCCCGGCGTCCGAATGGCGCGCACGAGAATGCGCAGATCATCCACGGCCGCGACGACGACGCCGCTGAGCGCCGCATCCCACTTGATCGCACGATTGCGAATCGCGCGCGCGAGCCTCTCGAGTGCGCTCGACAGCTCGGCGATTCCCATCTGCCGCGACATCGTCGCGCTGCCACGCAGGTTGCGGGCGTAGCGGCCGAACGCGCTCGCGTCGGGACCCTCCTCACCGGCGGAGGTGACGAGCGAGTCGAGGCGATCGATGTAGTCGGTCGCCTCCAGGACGAAAAAGTGCAGCAGCCCATCAGGCGACGTCATTT
>JAQBQC010000045.1 GCA_028287205.1 Gemmatimonadota bacterium | reverse complement strand
TCGAACTTCACGCTCTTCTCCCGCTCGGCCGCCGAGCGAATGATCTCGGGCACGCGCGCGAGCTTATCCGGCGGAGTGCCGTACGAGATCCCGAGCTTGAGAATGACCAGCCGCTTCTCCTGCCCGCGATAGTTCCGGATCCGGCTCCTGAGCAGGTCCCCGTTCGAGATGATGATCATCTCACCCGAGTCGCTGCGCAGTCGGGTGGACTTGAGCCCGATGTGCTCGACGGTTCCCGCGGCATCACCGACGTTGATCGCGTCGCCGACGACGAAGGGCTTGTCGAGCACGATCGAGAGCGCAGCGAAGAGATCGCCGAGGATGTTCTGCACAGCGAGGGCGATCGCGACGCCACCGATGCCCAGCCCCGTCACGAGCGCCGTAACGTTGATCCCGAGATTGTCGAGGATCAGCAGCAGCACGATGGTCCAGAGCACCACGCGCGCGGCGATCGCGAGCACGTTGATCGTCATCCGCGTACTGGCATCCGCCGCACGGCGCTCGGCGATGCGCTGCGCCCAGAAGAGCACGAGCCCGCCGGCCCACACGCCGGCCTGCAGCAGCACCGCGACCAGGACGACGAGGTGCCAGATGTGCTCGTGGCGCGGATGCAGCGTGAGCGTGAGCGATCCGGCCCACAGCGATACGAACAGAATGAAGTACGGGCGCGTTCGCTTGACGAGGTCTCTGAGTAGCTCCTGGAGCTGCGACGGCGGCACCAGGCTTCGCTCCGCGCGGCGTCTCATGAACGATTTCAGGAGGTAGAACAGCGTGAAGACCGCCGCGGAGATGGCGAGGGCGGTAATCCAGGAGGTCAGGCTGTTCGATTGGAGCTCTTGCACGGTAACTTGAAAGAAGAGAGGAGCGAGATGCCTACCACGAAGCGAACGGCGGATGCAAAGCGCGCGGGACCCGAATCGGGGGGCCGGCCGTGGACGCTCGTGTATGACGGATCGTGTAATGTGTGCAGCCGGCTCGTGCGCAGAGTGCAGCGCTGGGATACGCGCCACGTGATCCAGGCAATTGCCTCTCAGAACGATACCGTGTCGACGCGTTTTCCGTGGATCTCGCGCGAGGCGTTCGACGAATCGATGTTCGTGATCGCCGCCGACGGACGCACGTGGAGCGGCGCCGCTGCCGCGCGGCAGCTCCTGCGAATAGTTCCGTTCGGCTGGCTGCTCGGCTGGCTATGGGGCTTGCCGACATTCGGAGCGCTCGCGGATCGCGGCTATCGGCTCTTTGCGCGGAGTCGCTATCGCTTCGGATGCGGAGAGCACTGCGCGATCGCGCCAGTCGCGCCACCGCCCCTCACGCCGTCCGAGTAGCGAAGCGCTGTCGCTCCGTGGCGGCTGCAGGGTGCACCCACGCATCGATCGCGTCGCATGCGTCGCAGTGGCGGCAGCGCCAGTCCGCGTCCACCTCTTCGCCGAAATATTCGAGGATGTAGCGTGTGCGGCACCGAGCCGTCTGCGCGTACTCGATCACCGTCTCGAGCGCGCGCCTGTCGCGCTCGCGCCGCTCCTCGTACGAGTGCAGATCGGCGCTCAGATCCACCGCCGTGAGATGATCCGCGAGTCGCTCCCAGCTTCCGCCGCGATGCTCGCGCACGAGCCCGTGCCGCTTGAGCAGAATGAGCGAGATGCGCGCCTTGCGTGACGGCACGTCGGCGCGGTTCGCAAGCTCGGTGAGCGTCACCGGCGTGAGCATCGGATACTGCTCGAGCACGAGCGCGACGCGCGCCGCCTCCTGCACCTCGGGATACTTGCCGCCCAGAAAGTACGACTGGATGCGGCGATCCTCCACGCGGTAGAGCAGCGTGCACGTCGCCGATTCGCCGTCGCGGCCGGCGCGTCCCGCCTCCTGGTAGTACGCCTCGATCGAGCCCGGGAAATGGTAGTGCACGATGAAGCGCAGGTCGTGCTTGTCGATGCCGAGCCCGAACGCATTCGTCGCGATCATCGCGATGATTTCGTCCGCCATGAAGGCGTCCTGCATCGCCTTGCGATCCGCGGCGGGCATTTTTCCGTGATAGAGCCCGATCGGATAACTGTCCTTGAACTTCTCGTAGAGCCGTTCCGCTTCCTTGATCGTCGCGACGTAGATGATGCTGCTCCCCGGCGTGTTGTCGAGAATGCGCTCGAGCTCCACGTCCTTCACCTGCTGATTCACGGTGCGGCGCACTTCGAAGCGCAGATTGGGCCGTGCGAATCCCGTGATCGTGATGTACGGGTCGCGCATGCCGAGCTGGCGCGCGATGTCCTTGCGAACGACATCGGTGGCGGTGGCGGTGAGCGCGAGAATGGGCGGACTGCCGAGCCGCTTGGCGATCGAGCCGAGCACGAGATAGTCAGGACGGAAGTCGTGTCCCCACTGGCTCACGCAGTGCGCCTCGTCGACGACGAAGAGGCTGACCTTGCGCGTGAGCAGGCGCTCGAAGAAATCGCGGTCCTTGAAGCGCTCCGGCGTGAGATAGAGAATCTCGCCCGAGCCGTCCTCCATGCGCTGTTGCGTGTCGCGCGACTCCGCCGTGGACAGATGCGAGTGCATCGCGAGCGCGTCGACGCCATGGGAGGCCAGCTTGTCCTGCTGGTCCTTCATGAGGGCGATGAGCGGGCTGACGATGACCGTCAGCCCGGGGAGCATCAGGGCGGGAAGCTGATAGACGATCGACTTGCCGCTGCCGGTGGGCATGACGACGAGCGCGTCGCGACCAGCGAGCAACGCCTCGATCGACTCCCACTGCCCTTCCTGAAAATCTTCATGCCCGAACCGCTCGACCAACACCTGTCGAGCGGCGTCGCGTAAGCGATGCGCCGAAGCCATGGCAGCTTCGTTCGCATGATCCGTTCCCCCGCGCTACGGCTTGGGCATCTGGATCATGGGCATCGATGAAGATCCCGTTACCTGCGGCATTTTGCCGTCCCACCGCTTTGCCATCTCGTAGGAGACGAGCGACGGCGTGATGCTCTGCGCGAGCAGAATGTTCGCCTTGGCCTGCGCCTCCGCCTCGGCCAGGATCGCCTTGGCGCGGCCCGCGCCTTTGATCGAGTCGCCCTGTGCCTGGAACTTGTTCTTCTGGAGCTCGTTCTCGGCCGTGAGCGACTGCTGCTGCATCACGTTCTTCTGGTTGATCGCCTCGATCACCGCCGGTGGTGCGCGGAGCTCGTTGATCGTGAACTGCTTCACGATGATGCCGTACTGGCTCAGCCGCTGCGCGATGAGATCCTGCACGCGCTTCGTCACCTCCGCCTTCTTCGGGCCGATGATGTCGGCGATCGCTTCGTTGCCGACGATCTCCTGCAACGCCTGGCGGATGGCCTGCTTCACATAGGTGTGCTCGATCGTCGCGACATCCGAGCGAAAGGTGGAGTAGAGCGATGGCACCATGCGGGGATCGAGCTCGAAGGACATCGAGACGTCGAGCGAGAGCGGCTGCCCTTCGACGCTGTTGACGTTGATCTCGTCGTTGCGCTCGGAGCCCTCGCTCGACGCCTTCGTGAGCACG
>JAQBQC010000574.1 GCA_028287205.1 Gemmatimonadota bacterium | reverse complement strand
TCCACATCGTACTCCGCGAGCAGCGCGATCATGTCGAGCGCCTGCTTGGGCGTCCATCCGGCGTTCGCGTCGACGCGAAGGATCTTGTCAGGCGCCTCCTCGCGGATGACGCGAATGATGTCTTCGTCATCCGGCGTGCCGAGCTTCACCTTGAGCAGCGGATACTCCGCCGCCTCCTGCACCTTCGTGCGCAGCTCGGCCTCCGGCGCAACACCGATCGTGAAGCTCGTGAGTGGCGCCGCATCCGGATCCAGTCCCCACATTTTGTAGAGCGGAACACCGAGCCGCTTGCCCATGAGATCGTAGAGCGCGGACATCACGGCGCTCTTCGCCGACCCGTTGCGGCGCCACATCTTGTTCATCTCGACCTCGATCGCGTCGAGCGACCACGCATCGGCCTTGTCGAGAATCGTCGCAAACTGCTCGAGCACCACCGCCGTGGTATCCGGATTCTCACCGTAGTAGCGGCTCGGATTCGCCTCGCCCACCCCTTCCGCGCCATCGTTGTCCGTGATCTTCACGAGGTTGACGCGATACTCGCTGCCGCCCCCCCGTGCGATCGTGAACGCGTGCTTCGTGCGAAGGGAGACGATTTCGTGGGTGAGCTTCATTTCGTCGTTGGTGTGATACCGAGCCGGCGCGAGAGCCACGCATTTCGCAGCGCTTCGCCGCCGGCGGTCTGGGAAAGATAAGCGATGAGCGCATCCGACAGATCGTTGCCGCGCTGGAAGCGATCCGCCGGCGCCTTCGCGAGACATTTCATCGTGATCGCCGCGAGCGCGGGCGGCGTGCGCGAATCGACGATGTCCGGCGACGCCGCGTCTTCGTGCACGTGCTTGTAGCCGATGGAATAGGAGTCCGCGCCGTCGAAGGGCGGAAAGCCGACGAGCATCTCGTACAGCAGCACGCCCGCCGCGTAGATGTCGCTGCGGCCGTCCACCATCTTCCCCATCGCCTGCTCGGGCGACATGTAGTGCGGCGTTCCCATCGCGCGGCCCGTCATCGTCAGCCGCTGATGGAAGCGCGCGGTCGCGATGCCGAAGTCGGTGATCAGCGCGTTGCCATCTTCGTCGAACAGAATGTTGTCCGGTTTGACATCCCGGTGCACGATGCCATGGCGGTGTGCATAATCGAGTGCAATCGACACCTGTGCGCACACGCTCGCCGCGACCGCCGGCGCCACCGTGCCGCCGCGCACGATCAGATCCGCGAGCGATCCGCCCGCCATGTACGGCATCACGAGGTACACCGTCGTCTCGAGCTCGCCGTAGTCGAGGATCGAGCAGATGTGCGGATGAAAGAGCTGCGCGCTCGCCTCGGCTTCGCGCTTGAAGCGCTCGCGCATCTCCGGATCTCGCGCAAGATGCCCGAGCAGCACCTTCACGACGAGCTGACGCCCGAGCTGCACGTGCTTCGCCGCGTAGACGCTCGCCATGCCGCCCGTCGCGAGGCGGCGGAAAATGCGGTAGCGGCCGCCCGCAGCGCGCCGCAGCAGATCCATCTCCTCGTCGGGCTTCTCCGACGGCGCGTCCGACACTTCGGGGAGCTCGTGCGAGCAGCGCGCGCAGATCACCGCCGAGCTGCGATTCCAGGTGCCGCAGTCAGGACAGAACATCGCTCAGACTCCCAGGTCCAGCCGCACGAAATCGTGCGGAATCCACGGGCCAGTCTGCTCGAAACGCAGCTCGGTATATCGCTGCTCCTGCTCGAGCACGGAGTCGCTGAACGTGCTCCATTCACTCGCCTTCAACAGGAAAGCAACACTCACGAGCACGGGAGGCGTGGGCTCTCCGAGCGTCACCGTCGCCACGGCGCCGTGACGCAGCGTGCGGATCGCGTCGATCGCTTCGAGCTTCGCCGCCTCGATCTCGTCAGAGGTCATCGTGTAGCTCGCGGGGCGCACGTGCACGCGCGCCTCGCATCGTCCCGAGACGAACGCCAGCCCCTCTGCGAGTCCAACGTAGTTCTGCTCCATCCACGCGCGCAGCGTATCGAGCGTGCGGAACACGAGTCCAGGCGGAGCTGGAAACACCGCGCCTCGCGTGAAGAGCGTTTCCAGGAGCTGTTCGTATTCGCCCGTATCCACGTCCGGATCATACGCCACGGCGGGCGCCGGGCGAGCTACGGCTCCCAGGTCGCGAACACGGATGACCAACGATCCGGGGGCGGGCGGCGCCACGTCGTTATGCGCGACCGACATCAGGCCCAGAAGCTCGAGGGGCGTCACGCGACTAAGTTAGGCCTCGGGACGCCCCGAGCAAGCGTCCGAGGCGCTCAGCCAAGCTGCTCGAGGTGCACCATGCACGCCTCGCCGAGCCGCTCGGGCGCGTATCCGCCCTCCAGCGCGCTCACGACACGCCCTCCGCACCATGCCTCCGCGCGCTGCACGAGCTCGCGCGTGAGCAGCGCGACGTGCTCCATCTCCAGCGTGAAGCCGCCGAGCGGGTCCCCTGCGAGCGAATCGAAGCCGGCCGAGATGAGCACGAGGTCGGGCGCGAAATCCTTCGTCGCCGCATCGATGCCCGAGCGCATCGCGTCAACGTAGACCTCCGGCGGAAGGCCTGCCGGAAGCGGGATGTTCCAGACATTGCCGATTCCGCGATCGCTCGCCGCGCCGGTGCCCGGGTACCAGGGCCACTGATGCATCGACACGAAATGAATTCCCGGATCGTGCTCCACGAGCGCCTGCGTGCCGTTCCCGTGATGCACATCCCAGTCGACGATGAGCACGCGTTCGGCGCGATGCGTGCGCCGTGCATAGTGCGCCGCGAGCGCGACGTTGCCGAAGATGCAGAAGCCCATCGACGAATCGCGGAGCGCGTGATGCCCCGGCGGACGCACCGCGGAAAAGCTGCGCACGGCCCGGCCGTCGAACGACATGTCGACGGCATCGAGCACGCATCCGGCGGCGGCACTGGCCGCAAGCCACGAGCCTTCGCTGGCCATGGTGTCGGGATCGAGCCGCCCGCCGCCTGCCAGCGAAATCTCTTGAATTCGAGCGATATAGTCCGCGTCATGCACGAGCGCGAGCTCCTCGGGCTCGGCGTGCCGCCCCTCGTGGTGCAGAAGGCTCATGAACAGCTCGGGGCGCTCGCGAAACGCGCGCGTGATCGCGCGCAGGCGCCCGACGTGCTCCGGCGCGCCCCAGCCCGTGTCGTGGCGCCCGCAATCGGAGTGCGAAATGAAGGCGATCGTCATCGTGCCCCTCGCAGTCGGCGCGAAGTCCATTCCGTGAGAAGGAGCAGTGCGAGAAGCGCGAACATCCACCAGCGAAGTCCGGCGCTGCCGTAGAGTGGCGCCGCGTGCGGAGCGCTCGGCGCGCCAAGATCCGCGTAGAGTGATGCGAGCGGCGCGGCATCGCCGGCGCGTGTCGTCGCCGCAATCGGCTTCGCTGCGCGATAGGCGGCCGCGGACACGACGGACGACCAGTAGTCGCGATGCGCGGCAGGTGCGTCGCCGGTGCCGGCGAGACGCCAGCGCCACGTGTCGTCGTAGCCGAGTTGCACGATGCGCCCCGCTCCTGCGCGACGCGCGGCGGCGATGATGCGGCCGTCGCGCGACTCGAGCGGCACGGCGTCGCTCGCGAGCGCGAGGATGGGAAAGAAGCCGAGCGCGCGGCGAGGGGTGCTGCTCGCGAAGGAGAGCGAAGCGGCGGAGACGCGCGGGCCCGCGCGTCCGGGCGCGAGTGCGCGCAGCGCGGCAGCGAGGGGCGCATCGCCCGCGAGCACGACGCCACCGCCGCTGCGCTCGAACGCCGCGATGGCGCGCGTGTACGATGCAGCGCTCGAGTCGAGCGCGATCACGGCGCTCGTGTGCGCGGTGTCGAGCGCGAGCGGCGTTCCCTGCGTCACGAAGACGTTCGGGCCGACGCGAAGACGCGAGCTCACCTTCCATCCGCGCTCCTCGAGCGCCGCCATCACGAACTTCCCTTCCCACCCTGCGCGCCCGAGCACGACCACCTGCCGCGGAAGCAGCGAGTCCGGCGCCGCTGCGCGCGCGTGCTGATTGCGCACCAGCAGGTCGAGAGCGCCGGCGCTCACGGGGAGCGACAGCGTGTTTGCGCCCGGCGCGATGTCGAGCGTGTCGAGCAGCCCCACCGCGTCCGAGAGCGTGGTGCGCGAGCCCGCGGGCGCAGCGACGTACGCGCGCACGCCGCCGGACGGATCCGTGCGCGCTGCGACTTCGATCGCGGTGGCGGGAATCGAGTCACCGCTCCAGCTCACGTGTACGCCGGCATGCGCGAGCGCACGCAGCCACTCGCG
>JAQBQC010000512.1 GCA_028287205.1 Gemmatimonadota bacterium | reverse complement strand
TGATGGCCGAAATCGCTGCGATCCGCCATCTCCCGCATCGTCGCTCGAAGCGCGCCACATAGGCGAGCCAATCGTGCGGCATGTCGCCAACGCGCACCGCGTACGTGCGCCATACGGTATCGCGGGTCCCGACCATGTAAACTTGCTCTCGGCCGCGCAAGGCTGCTCCGGGAGGTCTGTGCAGCGGGTTCGATTCCCGCGTTTTCTCAAGGGCACCGGCGCTTGGGCGGGGTTCGATTCCTCGGCGGTCACTAACTAGGCCGGAAAGCATCACGGGAGCTTCAGCGCGCAAGACAACTTCATCCCCTCTCACTACTACCTGCGCACTACGCGGCACACGAGCTGGCACAAACGCTAAAGGCCACCGTCGCATGACAGTGGCCTTTCGTTTTCCTGCGTTGAACTTTCCGTACATGCGCCTGGAGGAACTCGAATCCCCAACCTTCTGATCCGTAGTCAGATGCTCTATCCAATTGAGCTACAGGCGCGCAAAGAATCGATTTTTTAGAAACAACGGCGGACATGCCCCGGTTGCGGAGACACATCCGCCATCAGCAAAGAAAACTAGCCGCCCCTCAGCGCAGCGTCAAGCAAACACGCGACGCATTTACTCCCGCGCACGTCATTCGACTTTCGCCAGCAAGTTCGCATCGCGCGCCAGCCGCCAGCGCCCGTCCCGCTCCTTCCGCAATATCGTGAGCGTATACCCCGATCGGCGCGTCGTCGCACCGCCTGGCGGCGTCACCCTCAGATCGATGTGATTGCGCAGATACGCCCACTCTCCCAACACGCGCAGCTCGACGATCTCGCTCGTCCCATCCATCGCGACGTTCGCCATCCCCTTCGACGCCGCCGCAAACGCCTCCTTCCCGAACGGCTCTTGACTCGGCACCATGAACACGACGTCGTCCGTCATCAGACTCAGCACAGTGTCGAGGTCGCCCGACCTGCTCGCGGCAAACCACGTGTCGACCACCGCTCTGATCGCGCGCTCGTCGTCAGTCATCCCCGTCAACCTCGCTTCTCGAGACAACACGAGTAGCAGATGCAACACGGAGCCCCGAGTCGCAACATCTCTCGAGGCTCCAGAATGGGCGGTACAAGACTCGAACTTGTGACCTCCACGATGTCAACGTGGCGCTCTAACCAACTGAGCTAACCGCCCGCACCAAACGCCAACCATCGAAGCGCGAACATCCACGCCGCACGGCATTCGGTTTTGCAACAGGGTTTGCTACAGAGCGGGAAACGGGACTCGAACCCGCGACCCCAACCTTGGCAAGGTTGTGCTCTACCAACTGAGCTATTCCCGCGTGACGCCTGCTCGATCAAACAACCGTTCAGGTGGAGGCGAGGGGAATCGAACCCCTGACCTCTTGAATGCCATTCAAGCGCTCTCCCAACTGAGCTACGCCCCCTGAAATCTCTTGGCAAATCGCTTCGCCGCGAGCCCACAATCTTAGTCGGACGCGATCGGGCAGTCAAGCAAAAGTGGGGCTGGCGCGACGTGTGTCCGATTGTATTTTTGCCGCCGACATTCGGCAGCACGCTCGCATCATCGACACTCTATCGGGACCCACATCCATGACCGAAGTGAAGCGCACCCGCCGCCGCGCAGCCCCAGCCGGGATCGCGCCGTCCGAGCCGGAGCGCGACATCCTCGATCAGTACCTCTATGAGGTCAGCACCTTCCCCCTGCTCAAGGGGACACAGGAGTTCGATCTCGCACGACAGATTCGCGCCGGCGACCAGGATGCGCTGCAGGAGCTCGTCCAGCGCAATCTCCGCTTCGTCATCTCCGTCGCAAAGAAATATCAGAACCGCGGCATGGCCCTCATCGATCTGATCGGCGAGGGCAACGTGGGGCTTCTCACCGCCGCACGAAAGTTCGACCCCGATCAGGGCGTCAAGTTCATCTCGTACGCCGTCTGGTGGATTCGCCAGGCGATCCTGTCCTCGCTCGCCAAGCAGGGGCGCACGGTTCGCGTGCCGCTCAATCGCACCTCGGATCTCTCGCGCATCATCAAGGGCGCGGAGATTCTGCGGCAGAAGCTCCGCCGCGAGCCAATGCCCGAAGAGCTCGCGCAGCTCACCGGTCTCTCGGTCGATGTCGTGCAGGCGCTCTCCGCTTTGAACAGCGGAGACGTTCGCCTCGATGCGCCGATGGATCCGGACAGCGATCGCTCGCTCATCGAGCGCTTCGTGGCCGACGAGATGACGAATCCGGAAGAGGAGTACATGCAGCGCTTCGTGACGGAGGAGATCGAGCGCGCGCTCGCCACTCTTCCCGCCCGCGATGCGAAAGTGCTCCGCCTCTACTTCGGCCTCGACGGCGGACGCGAGCATACCCTCGAGGAGATCGGCGCCATGCTCGGCGTCACCCGCGAGCGCGTGCGCCAGCTGCGCGATCGCGCACTCAAGCGCCTTCGTGAAGGCGAGGTGGGACTGGCGCTCAGCAGCTTCGCCGCCTGATCGCTGCGCCCAGCGAAAAACAATCGGCCCCGCCACCGAGCATCGGTAGCGGGGCCGTTTATTTGCTCGCGCACTGCTACGGATTCGCCTTGGCCGCGTTCTTCTTCGCTCGCCCCGCCGTACGCTTCGTCCACACGAGGATCGTGCCGCACGAGGCGTCGCGCCCCTGGAACTGCACCGGCACCTCGCTCGCACTCTTGTAGACCTCGACCGCCTCGATGTCATCCGGCCGGAGCATCTGATCGAGGTCGTTCTGCGAGTTGTCGTACGGCGACCCATCCAGATACCACTGCACCTGGCATCCGCTGCCGAGTGATCGCGATGACTGCACGACGTAGTTGGTGCCGTCGAAGCCGACCGTGAGTCCGGGAATAGTGCGGAACAGATCCGTGGTCAGCACCGACTGCCGATTCTCGATTTCCGCACGGTTGAGGAACGTGCCCATCCCCCGCTTTGCGCGATCATCGAATCCGGGAATGCTGCTCGTCGCCTTGCCCTGAACCGTGACCTCGCCGAGCACCTGCGCCTTCGCATCCATGACAGCAGACAGCCGGCTCTCTCGCGCGGGCGACAGATCCACCGTGTAACGCTTCGGGGAGTACGAGAGGAGCCGCACCTCCACTGTCTGCGTACCAGCGGGAAGTCCCGTCAGACGAAAGACTCCGCGCGAATCGGCGCGCGCACCAACCGCGGTGCCCACGAGATACACCTGCGCCCCCTCGAGCGGCTTTCCGTCCGCGCCCACGACCGTGCCGTTGAGCTGCGCAGTGCCGAGCGGCTTGTGCGCCGGCTCCGCGCTCGGCGGCGCGCCCGGTGCGACCGCAGGCGCGGGCGCCGCGGCCACGAGGCGTTGCCCCACCAGGAAGTCGCGCTGCAGCACGCCGCCCGGTGGCATCGTCACGTCGATCCAGCCGCTTGCCTTGGTGCCGAGGCGCGCCTGTGCTCGCAGGGCCACCCCGTTCGGAAGTCCGCAGAGCCGATAGTTGCCGCGCTCACCCACGGTCGTGTGCGCCGCCTTCGGCAGCTTCGACAGCGAGCTCGTTCCGATGTTCATCTCCGTCCACATCACCACCACGAGCGCACCGACCAGCGGCGCATCCGTGTCCGCATCGCGCACCACGCCAGTCATCAACCCCCGTCCTTCGCTCGCGCTGTCGCGACAGATCACGCGCAGCACCGTGCGCATCGACGGCACGGCCAGGTCGAGCAGCGCCGACTCACCATGATGGATGCCGACCTGCCGCGCGGGCGGCGTGATTCCGAGCGAGTCCATCCCCGGCATGAAAAACCCCACCGTCGCCACTCCTTCCGGAAGGCTGTCCACATCGAAGCGATACACGCCGTTCGAATCGGTGACCGCCTGATGCGTCGAGCCCGCGACGATCACCGTCGCGCCGCGCACGGGGACATCGTGGAGACTGTCGTAGACCACGCCGGAGAGCGTCGCATGTCCCTCGGCCGCCACGGGACGCCTCGGCGTCTGCGTCGGGCGGGCCGGCGGCGTCGTATCGGCCACCGGCTTCCCGATGCGATGGATGACCTGCGCGCCCACCGGCGTGAAGAGGGTCGCGGCTGTGGCGAGAGAGAACGCGAGGGAAGCGAGTCGGCGCATGCGCACTGGAATGGGAGAGTCTCGCGACGAGCGTGTCGAGCGTCGTCGCGAGGTGAAGTTAAAACGAATCGGATGTCACGATCGTTGTCGAGGGGTGCGGCGCCTGCACCCCGCTCCTACCGTACCCGTTCAGCGGCCAATCGTTCGCGCCGACGCCGGTCGTTGCCCGCCAATGTCGATTGCGGCACATTTCCGCATGATCAAGCTCATAGACGTCCACAAATCCTTCGGCGACAAGAAGGTGCTCCAGGGATTCACGCTGGACGTCGTGGAAGGCGAGACCATGGTCATCATCGGCTACTCCGGAACGGGCAAGTCGGTGGCCATCAAGCACATCGTCGGTCTGCTGATGCCCGATTCGGGCACCGTGTTCGTGGATGACAAGGAAGTTCCGAAGCTGCCACGTCGAGAGCTGTACGCGCTCCGCGCGAGGATCGGCTACGTCTTTCAGTTCGCGGCGCTCTTCGACTCCATGAGCATCGGCGACAACGTCGCCATGGGGCTCCGAAAGCTGGACATGAGCCCCGAGGACATCCGCGAGCGCGTCAGCGAGGCGCTTCGCCTCGTCGATCTGCCCAACACCGAGACGCGCTTTCCCGCCGAGCTCTCCGGCGGCATGCGCAAGCGCGTGGGAATTGCGCGCGCGATCGCGCTTCGCCCCAAGTACATCCTCTATGATGAGCCGACCACCGGTCTCGACCCGGTGACCAGCGCGGTGATCGACGAGCTCATGCTTCGCATGCGAAAGCAGCTGGGCGTCACGAGCGTCGTCATCACGCACGACATGCGGAGCGCGTACACCGTAGGCTCGCGCATCGCGATGCTTTACGACGGCCGCGTGCGGCAGGTCGGCACCGTCGACGAGATCAGGAACACGAAGGACCCCGTCGTTCGACAGTTCATTGAAGGGCGCGCGACGCTGACCGAGGTCGAGATGTCCGGCGTCCCCGCGACTGCCCGCGGATAGAAGCGTGACGCGCTCGCGGGCCAGCCGCGAAGTCTCCGCCGGTGGCGTCGTCTATCGCGTCGAGGACGGCCGTCCACTCTTTCTGCTCATCCGCGACAGCTACCGGAACTGGGGATTTCCAAAGGGGCACCTCGAGAAGCGCGAGATCCCCGAAGCTGCGGCGCTGCGCGAGGTCTCCGAGGAAACGGGGCTCACCGATCTCGCGGTGCGCGGGGAGCTCGCCACCATCGATTGGCACTTTCGCTTTCGCGGGAAGCTGATCCACAAGATCTGTCATTTCTTTCTGATGGAATCGGAGAACGATCTCACGAGCCCGCAGCGCGAAGAGGGGATCACGGCGTGCAAGTGGGTGCCGATCGACGAGGCGCTCGCACTCATCTCGTACGCGAACGCACGCGAGGTGCTGCAGCGCGCCGCGGAGATGGTCGGCGGCGCGCCAGCCGCACATTGATGCCGGCGCGCGCGACGACCACACGCAGTCGCGACGTCTCCTCCAACGGCCGCTCTTCGGCGCCACTCCCCGTAATCGTCGCCTACGCGCCGCGCGAGCACACGCGCACGCGCATCCGCGCTGCGCTCGTTCGCGTGCATCGCCGCGGCGTACTCGCGCGCAGCGAGCGCGACTTCGCGAATGCGTTCCGCATGCACTTCGTGAACACTGCGCTCGTCGAGGTCACCGCGGACGACGATGGGCACGGGCCGGCCGAGCTCGCGCGCGAATATCCGAGCGTTCCCTTCATCGCGCTCACGCCGTTTCGTCCCGTGGACGCGCCGGCGATCGCGAGATGCGCGGAGCTCGACTTCGCCGACGTTCTCGCCGACGGCACCGACGACGGTGTGCTCGGCCCCGCCATGCTCGCGCACGGATTCTCGACGCACTTCGCCGCCGCCTTCCACGCGCCGCCCGAGCCGCTTGCACTGACCTCGCCGCTGCAGCTCGCGGCGTGGCGGGCGATCGTCGCGCATGCGGGACGGCCCGTCGGCTCGCTGCAGATCGCGAACACCATGGGGATCACCCGCGAGCATCTGAGCCGCAGCTTCTCCACCGGCTCGGCGCCCACGCTCAAGCGCGCCATGGACCTCGTGCGCCTGCTGGCAGCCGGTGAGCTGGCGAAGAACCCGGGCTACGACCTCTCCGCGGTCGCCCGCCTCACGGGCTTCGCCTCGGCTGCGAAGCTTTCGGCGACCGTAAACCGCCTGGTGCGCGCACAGGCGAGCGCGCTGACCGCGCTGCGGTCGAGCGACCTGCTCGAGCGCTTCGTGCGCGGGTAGCGGGGAGCCCCCGCATGGTATATATGGGCAGTTCGACTATTGCCCGATCAGCCAGCTTGTGATAATTTTCACAAGCTGCACCGGATTTTTTTCGCGACCTCTTAGCCCGCTGCCGACATGGCCTCCGAAACCTCGCTCAGACCCGCCGAAATCAAGGACATCCTCCTCCGCGAAATCGAAGCGGCGGACCTCCACGAGCTCGACGTCGAAGATGTCGGCACTCTCCTCGAGGTCAAGGATGGAATCGCCCGCATCTATGGACTGAACAAGGCGATGGCCGGTGAGATGCTCGAGTGCACCGCGGCGGAAACCGGCAACAAGATCACCGCCCTCGCGCTCAACCTCGAGGAAGACAACATCGGCGCCGTCATCCTCGGCGACTACCTCCAGCTCAAGGAGAGCGACGAGGTGCGCCGCACCGGACGCGTGCTCGAGGTGCCCGTCGGCCCGGCGCTCGTGGGCCGCGTCGTCGACGCGCTCGGCCGTCCGATCGATGGCCTGGGCGACATCAACGCGACCGCGACCCGCAAGGTCGAGAGCGAGGCGCCGGGCATCATCGTCCGCCAGCCCGTGAAGGAGCCGCTCCAGACGGGCATCAAGTCGATCGACGCGATGATCCC
>JAQBQC010000508.1 GCA_028287205.1 Gemmatimonadota bacterium | reverse complement strand
GCCTCATGCGCACGCCCAAGATCGTGTCCCGCGGAAAGAAGGAGTTCACGCTGTTCGGAGAGGTGATCGATCTCTTCGGAAAGCAGCATGCGCTCGAGCGCGTGCTGTCGAAAGGCAAGGCCAAGAGCGTGAGTGACAGCGCGACGATGACGGCGGATACGATCGACTTCCGGATGGATGCCGGGCTCCTGCAGCGCGCCTACGCGTGGGGAAAGTCCCGCGCTCACGCCATCAATCCACAGTACGACGTGCTCGCCGACTCGATCGATCTCCGCATGCCCGGTCAGCGCACACGCGAGATCCGCGCGGTGCGCAAGGCGTACGCGCAGAGCATCCCCGACACGGCGAAGCTGCACACGAAGGAGCGCGACTGGATGCGCGGCGATACGATCACCGCCCACTTCGACAGCGTGCAGGTGGCCGGCGACACGTCGAGCCAGCCGCAGATGCGGCAGCTCATCTCGCAGGGGAGCGCACAGTCCTTCTATCAGATCGCGTCCAAGGACAGTGGCGTCGTCGGTCCGGCGATCAACTACGTGAAGGGCCGCGACATCTCGCTCGCCTTCGCGAATCGGGTGGTGCAGACCGTGGACGTCGTCGATCAGGCTCAGGGGGTCTATCTCGAGCCCCAGGTGCCCGGACGCTCGGACACGCTGACTGCGCGCCCGCAGGCGACGCAGCCCGTGCGTCGCCCCGGGAGACCACCGTGATCGAGCGCCAGCTGCCGCTGCCCGTGCAGCGCTTCATCGAGGAGCACGCGCACGGCGATCGCTGGACAGCGATGGCGCTCCACGCGCTCGTCTGCGCGGCGCGCGACAACGGCGATGTCCCGTTCAACGACATCGCGATCCAGTATCGCAACGACTACCTCGGCATGGTCCGCGATGAGGGGCGCGATGCCGACCGCGAGGCGGGGCGCCTGGGTCTCGACGAGGTGCGCGAGCATCTGACGCGCACCGTGCTCCCGCGCCTCGCGCAGGACGGCCTTATCGTGCTTCCAGCCGGCCAGATCGGCAGCGACTCCATCATCACGATCGAGCCGTCGTACTGGAGCCAGCTGGCGCCCTTCCGTCAGGCGATTCAGGACTCGGGCGTAGAGGGGGTGCTCAAGCACACGGGTGAGCACGTGGCCGTGCGCGCGGGAGAGCGGCTGCCCAGCGAGCCGCTCGCCGGCGGAAGCGTGCTCGAAGCCCGTTCCCTCGTAAAGACTTACAAGCGGCGCAGGGTCGTGAACGACGTGGCCTTGCGCTTGCAACAGGGGGAGATCGTCGGACTGCTCGGCCCCAATGGGGCAGGGAAGACGACGACGTTCTACATGATCGTCGGGCTCGTTCAGCCACAGGAAGGTCGGATTCTCCTCGATAATCACGATATCACGGAGATGCCGATGTACAAGCGCGCGCGCTTGGGCATTGGCTACCTTTCGCAGGAGCCGTCGATCTTTCGTAAGCTTACGGTCGAGGAGAACATTCTCGCGATTCTCGAGTCGATGAAGCTGTCGGCCCGCGAACGGGAGGAACGGCTGGAAAAGCTGCTGGGAGAGTTGAGCATCGCACACCTGCGCCACAACCGCGCCTATTCGCTCTCGGGCGGGGAGCGGAGGCGCCTCGAGATCACACGGGCCCTGGTGACGCAGCCCAAGTTCATGATGCTGGATGAACCGTTCGCCGGAGTCGACCCGATTGCAGTGCACGACATTCAGTCGATCGTTGCCGGACTCCGCCACCGTGGGATCGGAGTGCTGATCAGCGATCACAACGTGGAGCAGACGCTGGACATCGTTGACCGCGCGTACATCATGTTCGACGGGCAGGTGAAGGTATCCGGTACCGTCCGCGAGCTCGTATTCGATGAGACGGTTGCCGAGATCTACCTCGGACCCACGCTGGCGGCGCGGCTGCGCGCCCGCTTCGCCGAAGGCGTCGCACGGCCGAGCAGGGGAGGTGCTGCATGAGATCCGGCATGTCGCAGCACACCCAGATGAAGCAGGAGATCAAGATCAATCCGCGCCTCTATCAGGCGATGGATCTCCTGTACATGCCGCTCCTCGATCTGCAGCAGCACCTCAAGCAGGAGCTCCTCAACAATCCCTTCCTCGAGATGTACGAGGAGGATGAAGACGACGAGGAGAGCACGACCGAGGAAGGCGAGCAGACCGAAGAGGAGCAGCAGAAGGAAGAGACCACCGACGAGATCGACTGGGAGGAGATCCTCCTCAACGGCTTCGACGCGGGCGGCCGCCCCGAGGAGCACGAGGAGAAGGAGTACTTCGAGCCCGTCACCGTCGATCGCCGCGATCTGAGCGACCACCTTCGCGACCAGGTGCAGCTCCTCGATCTCGACGAGCGGCAGCACCAGCTGGCCGAAGAGTTCGTCGGCAACATCAACGAGGACGGCTACCTCGCGTGCTCGCTCGACGAGATTCGGCGCGGCATCAACGAGTGGGTGGAGAAGGCCGCCGAGGACCTCGGACGCGACACGGAAGATCTTCCGTTGTACACCGAGGCCGAATGCGAGGAGATGCTTCGCACGATCCAGAGCCTCGATCCACCGGGCGTCGGCGCACGCGATCTCCGCGAATGCCTCCTCCTGCAGCTGCGCGAGGCGGGGCTCGAGCAGTCGGTGCCGTACCGCCTGGTGCGCGACTGCTTCGATGAGCTGATCAATCACCGCCGCAGCGAGATCTCCAAGCGCTTCGGCATCAGCGTCACCGATGTGCAGAACGCGGCCGACGAGATCGCCAAGCTCGATCCGAAGCCGGGGCTGGTCTACAGCGAGTCGGGCGACAACTACATCATCCCCGACCTCGTCATCGACAAGATCGACGGCGTGTATCTGATCACGCTCAACGACGCGAACGTGCCGCGCCTCAAGCTGAGCCGCGCCTACGTCGAGATCGCGCGCGACAAGAAGAAGTTCGACGGCGAGAACAAGGAGTTCATCTCCAACAAGATGAATTCCGCGAACTGGATGATTCAGGCGATCGAGCAGCGCCGTCAGACGATGCTCAAGGTGATGCACTTCATCGTGGACCGGCAGCGCGACTTCTTCGAGAAGGGCGTGCAGTATCTCAAGCCGCTCACGCTCCGCGAAGTCGCCGAAGTGATCAACATGCACGAGTCGACGGTCAGCCGCGTGACCAACGAGAAGTACGTGCAGACGCCGCGCGGCGTGCTCCCGCTCAAGTTCTTCTTCTCGTCCGGGCTGTCGACCACCGGCGGCGAAGACGTTTCGGCCCGCGGCATCAAGGCGCAGATCGAGAAGCTCGTGTCCGACGAGGATCCGAAGCACCCGCTCACCGATCAGGCGATCGTGAACATCCTCAAGGAGAGCGGCGTGCAGATCGCGCGTCGCACCGTCGCCAAGTATCGCGACCAGCTCGGCGTCCTCTCGGCCCGGATGCGCAAGCGAGTATGACGCTCGTCGCCGCGGCCTCTCAACACGCCGCGATCGACGTCTCGGTGCTCGTGCCGGCAAAGGACGAGGCCGAGAATCTGCCGCTCTTCATGGAGCAGGCCGC
>JAQBQC010000467.1 GCA_028287205.1 Gemmatimonadota bacterium | reverse complement strand
GCGCCGATCACACCGCCGAGGAGCGCGACAGTCATGCTCTCGGTGAGCAGTTGGCGCACGATGCGCCCGCGTCCCGCGCCGAGGGCGGCGCGCACGGCGAGCTCGCGCTGGCGCGCCGTCGCGCGGGCGAGCAGCAGCGAGGCGATGTTCACGCAGGTGATGAGGAGCACGAGTGCGACTGCCGCCACGAGCACGAGCAGGGGCCCACGAACCTCTCCCACGATCGATTCACGAATGGTCGTCACGCTCGCGTTGTCCCATCCCGAGTTCTCCGCATAGCTGCCGGAGAGGCGCCTCGCGATGCCCGCGATCTCGGTCTGGAATTGCGAAGGTGTGACTCCGCGCTTCACGCGCGCGATCACCGACAGGAAGTGTGCGCCGCGTCCACGGCCGATGGCCTCCGGACCGAAATACGACAGCGGAATCCATGCGTCGAGCGCCTGCGCGGCGGGATACGCGAACTCCTGCGGCATTACGCCGACGACGGTGAATGGCTCACCGTTCACCGTGATCGGCTGGCCGACGATTCCGGGGTTTCCGGCGAAGCGGCGCTTCCAGAGCGCATAGCCGATGACTACGACGCGATTGCGACCGGGCGTGTGCTCGTCCTCCGAGAATGTGCGGCCCAGCAGCGCGCGCGGCCGCAGCGTTTCGAAGAATCCCGGCGTTACGAGCGCGGCGGACAACCGCTCGGGCGTGCCCCCCGATGTGAGATCCACCCCGGTCTGGTCCCCCGCGAAGAAATACCCGCCGATGCTTTCCGCGAGACGACTCTCCGCACGAACATCGAGAAAGTCCGGCTCGGAGAAGGAGCCCTGGGCGATGCCGAGCGTCTTGTTGGAATTCCAAATGCGAACAGTGCGATCCGGAGAGGAGAAGGGCAGCGGTGCGAGCAGCACGCCGCGCACGACGCTGAAGATCGCGGTGTTTGCTCCGATGCCGAAGGCGAGCGTGGTTAGCGCGATCAGCGTGAATCCCGGCGACGCACGAAGTCCGCGCAGGGCGTACAGCACGTCGTGTCGCAGCTCGTCGAAAACGATCATGCGGCTCTTCTCCTTCTCGCGTCGGAAGTCCTCGGAGCGACAGTACGCTCTCGTATACTCGATGTCGCCGAATCGCCGGCGCGCCTCGGCCTCCGCGTCCGGCGGCGACCAGCCTTCCTCGCGCAGGCGCGCCGCGACGGTGGCGAGGTGGAATGCGAGCTCCTCGTCGACCTCCGACACGATCCTTGAGCGAGAGCGGAAGGGAAAGCGGAAGGCGGGTGGCATGCGGAGCTGCTACACGGGCTCGAGCACGCGGAACAGCGCGGCCATGTATCGGCGCAGCTCGACCACCTCGTTGCGCAGCTGCTTGCGTCCGTCCGGCGTGATGGAATAGAAGCGCGCGCGGCGATTCGAATCGGAGATCCCCCACTCCGAATCGACGAGCCCTTTGCGCTCGAGGCGGTGCAGGGCCTGATAGAGCGCGGCATCCTCGACGGCGAGATCGCCGTTGGTCTGTTGCCGAATGAACTCGGCGATGCCGTAGCCGTGGAGCGGTTTCCAGCTGAGCGTCTTGAGGATCAGGACGTCGACGGTGCCCTGGAGCAGTCCGAGTGCTTCGCGTGGCATTGCTTACCTCACGGGATGAGTACTCACCATGTGAGGGGAAGGATAGGATGCCGACTATGAGCGCGCAAGCCTCGGGGCGTTCGTCTTGCAGGGATCTGCGAGGGAAGGCATTTTCGCAGCCAGACCTCTCACTCGCTGGAGTCGCTGCTCATGCTCACCGCCATGCGCTTCCTCGCCGCCGCCGTCACTGCACTCTCGCTCGCCGCGGTTCCCATCTACCCCGGTGCAACGCTCGACGCTGCCGCTTCGAAGGAGGTGACTGCGGCGCATCCGGATTTCCCGTACAAGGTCTACGGCACGCCGGATTCGTACGAGAAGGTCGTCGCGTTCTACACGAGCAAGGGCGCGAAGCAGTCCATGCCCGTTTCGGTGGGCAACAGCGCGCAGCAGAAAATGGCGATGTTCTCGTCGAGCGACAGCACGATCGCCATCAACTGGCCCGCTCCAGTGAAGGACAAGTCCGGGAAGATCATCTCACGCACCGGCACCAGGATCGCGATCGGCAGCTAGCTCCACTCGCGCGTCCCCCGAATACAAGAAAGACTGCTGTCGCGTGACAGCAGTCTTTCTACTCCAGCTCGAGAGAGAGCGCGGTGCTACGGCTTCTTCGCGTCTGGCACGTGGTGCGTCTGCTTCACCGTGTCCACGTGCACTGTGGTGTCAGCCTTGACGACCGTCGTATCGCGGACCTTGGTGGTGGTGACGATTGTGTCGACGCTCTTCACCGTGCTGTCGCCACTGCGATCGCCCTTGCATGCGGAGGAGCCCACGATCACTCCAAACGCGGCTACCATGGATGCAAGCTTCAATGCGCTCATCGAGCCTCTGGATAGGGGAACGGACCACTTACCCATCAAGCTCGCACCGCACGGTCGTGCTGTCCAGCAGCGGCGTGCAGTCCTCGCCATCGTTATCGCGACGCTCCGCTAGCGCCCACGATCCGAGTGCAGCCGCGTCAGCTCGTTCCGCGCGGGCTCGTACTCCGGCTCGTTCGCCAGGAGCTGCTGCAACATCGAGATCGCCTGCTGCACGCGTCCCGCATCGCGCGCCTCGATGGCGCGCGCGAACAACAGCGTCGTTTGATACGACGCCTTCTGCGTCAGCTCGCGTGCACGCCTGCCGTCTTTGGGCAGCTCCGCCAGGCGCATGTCGTGCGCGAGATGCTCCGAGATCTGGCCAATGAGCCCAGCGAGATTCGCCTGCTTTCCCTCGGCGCTCGCGGTGTGCTCGACCTGTCCCGTCGCGACGTCGACCATGTACGCCGCGATGCGAATCGCGCCGCGTCCGTCGCCCGTGAAGTTGCCGCGAATCACCCACTGCGCACCGAGGATGCGTCCCACATGCGACGCGGCCTCATCGTCGATGCGACCTTGCGGGTCGAGCTTCTGCGACGTGAGCACGCGGCGGAGGCGCGCCGGCTCGACAGTGCGAATGCCGGGGTTGCGCGCGAGCTCGATGAGGATCAGCTCCGGCACGCCGCTGATGAGCGGATTGAGTGCGTCGTGCTCGTCGCCGACTACGCTGTTCGCGAACGGGAGCGCACCCACCACCGGCCACGACTCGTGCTGCTGCGCCGAAAGTCCAACCGCGCTCGCGGTGAGCATCGCGAGGATCGTCGCGGTTTCGAAGAAGATCGAACGTCGGCGTTGCATGCTCTCTCCCGGCTACACGGTGAGCGTCGTCCCCTCCACGGCAGCCCGCACTTCAAGACGCGCGCCCTTCTCGCGCACTCGTTGCTGGCATGCTGCAACCATCTCGCTCAGCGCGGTATCGGAGCGCTCCGGATGGTGGTGAAAGAGCACCAGCCGCTGCACTCCCGCGTCGAGCGCGAGGTCAACGACGTCTACGTACCGCGAATGGCCCCACCCGCGGTGCCGCTCATACTCGTCGGCCGTATACATCGCATCGTGTACGAGCAACGATGCGTCGCGCACAAACGACACGAGCGCGTCCCGCCACCCCGGAGCCGAAGCATAGCCATCAGCGTGGCCGAGCTCGTTGTCTGAAATGTAGACGAGTGCGGGTGCACCCGCGTTTCCATTCGTAACGCGGTAACCGGTGGCGCCCCCGGGGTGGCGCAACGCGTGCGTTTTGATGGCGTAACCGTCGCCCCGCTCGACCTCGCTGAGCGCCCGAAAGTGCACCTGCGCCCGATACGCGTCGAAGGACACGGGAAACACCGTCTGCCCCATCTGCCCGCGCAACGCGCTCTCGATGCCGCCCAGCGCCTCGGGAGCCCCGCGGATCGTGAATTCGTGCCCCTCCTGGAAGAGGGGCGCGAAGAACGGAAGACCCTGGATTTGATCCCAGTGAGCATGGCTCAACAGAATGTCGCCGACGATCGGCTTGCCGCGCGCGCGCTCGAGCAGCGAGTGGCCCAGGTGACGGATCCCGGTGCCCGCGTCGAGAATCAGAAGCGCGTTCGTGCTGGTGCGCAACTCGAGGCAGGGCGTGTTCCCGCCGAAGTACGCGGTCGATGCTCCCGGTGACGGCACGGAGCCGCGCGTTCCCCAAAACGTGAGCGTGAGCGTCATGCCGCGCTCACTCGCTCAAACTTTCACCCGTGCCAGCGCTACGAGCCCTTCGCGGTTGGCCACGGAGATCTGGCGGCGCTGCACGTCGATCAGTCCGCGGTCCTGGAAGTCGCGCATCGCGCGCGACACGGTCTCTCTGCTCGCGCCGATCATCTGCGCGATCGTCTG
>JAQBQC010000439.1 GCA_028287205.1 Gemmatimonadota bacterium | reverse complement strand
GGGGCCCGAACGGCGAGACGCGTCCGACCTTTTCCCAGGACGAGGTGAATCTCGTCGTTCAGACCGCCCGGGCGAGCGGCCGCGCGGTGGCCGTGCACGCCTACAGCGACACCGCGATTCGCCGCGCGGTGCTCGCCGGAGTCGAGACCGTCGAGCATGCGGATGACGCCTCGGCGGCAACGCTGCAGCTCATGCGCGAGCGCGGCGTCGCGCTCTGTCCCACGCTCGCCGCGGGCGATGCGGTCGCGCAATATCGCGGCTGGAAGAAAGGCACGGGGCCGGAGCCCGAGATGATCAAGCATCGGCGCGCGACGTTCGCGGTGGCGCTCGCGTCGGGCGTGACCATCTGCAACGGCAGCGATGTCGGCGTATTCACGCACGGCGACAACGCGCGGGAGCTCGAGCTGCTCGTCGATTACGGAATGACGCCCCTCGCTGCGCTCCGGGCCGCCACGAGCGTCGACGCGAAGGTGTTGCATCTCGACCGGAAGCTCGGCATGGTCAAGCCGGGACTGCTCGCGGATCTCGTTGCCGTCAGGGGCGATCCGACGCGCGACATTCACGCGCTGCGGCAGGTAACGCTCGTGATGAAGGGAGGAGTGATCTACAGAAAGCCGTAACGAATGTTGGCGACCGTTGCGCGCCTCGGCGCGCGCTCGTCACCGGAGGATGATGCTGCCTGTCCTTGCTCTCCTGTGCACGCTCGGCGTGCCCTGCCGTCTCCCCGCGCTTCCGCCGGACAGCGTCGGGATGTCCGCATCGCGCCTGGACGCAGTCGATCGTGTGGTCGAGCGCGGCGTGGAGGCCGAGGGCTTTCCGGGCGCCGCCGTGATCATCGGCCGCCGCGACGCAACCGTTTTTTCGCGCGGCTATGGCACGCTGGACTGGGCGGCGGCGAGCGCGCCGGTATCTCCCGATCGTACGCTCTACGATCTCGCATCGCTCACGAAAGTCGTCGCAACGACATCCGCGGTGATGGTCCTCTACGACGAGCATCGCATCTCGCTCGACGCGCCCGTCTCGCGCTACCTCCCTGCATTCTCTCGCGGCGCGAAGGCGCGCGTCACGATCCGGCAGCTGCTCGAGCATCGCTCGGGGCTCCCGGCGGGACGCAACCTCGCGGGGCGCACCCACTCGGTTGCGCGCGCGCGGGAACTGGTCCTCGCGACCACGCTCGAGCACGAGCCCGGAACGTCTCAGCTCTACTCCGATGTGGGCATGGACGTCCTCGGTTTCGTCGTCGAGGCAATCGCGCATCAGCCGCTCGATCGCTTCGTACGACGCCGCATCTTCGCGCCGCTCGCGATGACGAGCACCACCTATCGTCCAGGCGCCGCACTGCGCGCCCGCACCGCACCCACGGAACGCCACAGCTCGCGCGGCCATCCGCTCCAGGGCGAGGTCCACGATGGCGATGCCTACGCGCTCGGCGGCGTCGCGGGACACGCAGGACTCTTCTCGACCGCCTCCGATCTCGCGCGCTTCGCGCAGATGCTTCTGAATGGCGGAACGCTGGACGGCACGCGCATCATCGCGGATAGCACCGTGGCGCTGTTCACGCATCGCTCCGCCGGCTGGCGCGCGCTGGGGTGGGACACGTGCGCAGGCGGTGCGAGCTGCGGCCAGCACATGAGCGAGCGGGCGTACGGGCATACCGGATTCACAGGGACCTCATTGTGGATCGATCCCGATCGCGGTCTCTACGTGATCGTGCTCGCGAACTGGCTGCACGAGCGCCCCGACGGTCTCACGCCCCCCGTTGCTATCCTCGCGGACGTGCGCGCCGATGTCGCGGACATCGCGACGCTCGCGGTGGACAGCGATCGTGCCGAGCCGTTGGAGTGGCGGGCCGATCGCGAGATCGGCTGGCGGCCCTAGGGCGCCTGCTTCTTCGGCTTCGCCGCGGGCTTCGGCGGCGGTGGAGGACGCGTGGCTGCGATCGCACGCCGCATCGCGGTAAAAAAGAGCGCCGCCTCGCGCCGCTCGAGGGCCAATGGGAACTTCCCGAACGCCCGCGTCGAGATGAGCAGCTCGAAGGTGGTCGTATCCCGTTCGGCGCGGCGGAGGAAGCTGAGCGCGGCTCCGCTGTCCGACGCCTCCTCGATCATGCTGCGCTGCAGCACGACCTCGGTGCGCTTGCGGGGTGCCGCACGCGTCACGAAGCGCCGCGTCGAATCCACCCACGCCTTCGCGTCGCTTGCGCGCAGCGTCACGGTCGCCGCGCTGTCGCCCTGTGCAGCGGCGATCGCGATGATGCCCCCCGGGCGCACGTCGATCGCGATCGCGCCGTCGGAGAAGCCGTAGCGCGCGATCGTCCTCCTCTCCTGGCCGCGGAGAGCAGCCGGAGCGAGGATGCAGAACGCGATCACGAGCAGGGAGCGCACCAGCGGAGAGGCTATACGATCACCGCGTACCGCTCGGCCGCTCGTGCTGGGCCAGCGTGAACAGATCCTGCTGCGTCGTTCCCTTGCGCAGCAGCTGTACCGCGCGCACGAGCTGATTGTCGTCGGAAAGCTCGCGACGTTTTGCCGTCGAGTCGCCGAACGCGAATCGCGCGACACGATCGCCGAGCACGCGGTCGACTTCCGGCGTGGCATCGACGTAGAGCTTCTTGTCGATCGGCACTCCCGCCGCAGTGAGCCGGCGATAGAGCTCGTCGCGCCAGGCGGGCGTGACCGTGAAGTCGGGACGGACCTTGTCCTTGAGCTCCATCGAGTAGTTGTACAGCGTGATGTAGAACTCCTGCGACTTGGGCGTGATGGCCTTGAGGAACTGCTGCTCGGGCATGCTCAGCGTGTCCGGCTGCACGAGCACATCGGGTGTGATCGCTCCACCGCCGTAGATCACGCGCCCCGCATCGCTCTTGTAGCGCGGCCGGTTCTTCTTGACGGTGTCCGTCTCGAGCGAATCCGGCTCCTCGACGAGCTTTCCATCGATCACCTTCCGCTCTTTCTGAATCGAGCGCCCGCTCGGCGTGAACCACTTGGCCGTGGTCAACTTGAGCGCCCATCCACCGTCGAGGGTGAACAGCGACTGCACGAGCCCCTTGCCGAAGGACGTGGTGCCGACCACGAGCGCGCGATCGTGATCCTGCAGCGCGCCGGCCACGATCTCGCTCGCGGACGCCGTGTAGCCATCCGTGAGAACGACCAACGGCAATGTGGGGGCGATCGGCGTACCGCGCGCCGCGTATCGCTGCACCTCGCCGGAGCGCGCGCGCACCGTCGCGATCTCGGCACCGTCGCGCAGGAAGAGGTTGCTGATGTCGATCGCCTGATCGACGATGCCGCCGCCGTTGCCGCGCAGATCGATGACGATGCCGCGCGCACCATCGCGCGTGAGCTTCTGCACCGCGTGCTCGAACTCGTCGCCCGATGTCTCGTTGAACTGGAGCAGCGGCAGATAGCCGATCTTTCCGTCGAGCAGAATCGTGTACGGAACCGCCGGGATGTGGATGATCGCGCGCGTGAGCTTGAGCAGGATGGGAGAGGTGACGCCGGGTCTCGCGAACGTCACGCTCACCTGCGTTCCCGGATTTCCCTTGAGCGCGTCGGTCACCTGCGGGAGCTTCCACCCATGCACCGCCTGGCTCTCGACCGCGACGATGTGATCGCCATCGTGCACGCCCCCCGCCTCCGCCGGCGTGTGCGGATAGACGCGACTCACCACCGTGGTTCCCTGCTGGTCCTCCACGAGCATTCCCAGTCCGGCGTAGCGTCCACCGGTGCTCGCCGTGAACTCGGCGAGCTGCTTGGGCGAATAGAGCGCCGCGTAGGGGTCGTTGATCTCGCGTACGAGACCTCGAGCCGCCTTCTCATAGAGGTCCGCGCTCGGCACCGTATCGACGAAGCGGTCGGAGACCAGCGACAACACCTGATCGAACAGCCGCGCACTGTCGCGCGTCGCGTGATGCTCGATGAGAAATGCGCCGGTCGTGAGCGGCACGAGCACAACGGCGGCAAGCATGGAAACGCGGACGCGGTTCATCGGCCCTCGGGGGTCATGCGTGATGTCGAGATCACTGCTGCATTGTAGCGCGAAAAGTGCTCCCAGGGAATCACCAGAGCGCGTTCTACTGAGACACTCGAGAGCTCGCGGAGTTGCCAGCGCACTTTCAATGCCCCAAGGCGCTGTGTATCCTCCTTGTACATGCAAAATATGACAACCGCCGAGCGATCCTCGGTGCAGCGCTGCCTGCGATGTGCACGGGAGCTGACCGAGCTCGATCCACGTCCTCAATGCCCCTACTGCGGCGGACTCCTGGAGCTCCGGCATGCACTCCCGGCGGAGCGCGGTGCAGCACTGGTGGCCAGATTCCGCTCATCGACATCGCCGTCGGGGGTGTGGCGCTTCGGACCCCTCGTGCTGCCGGGCGCCGTCGATGCTGCAGTCACCTGGCCCGAGGGCAACACGCCACTCATCGCGCGCAGGAGGATCGCGGAATGGGCGGGCGTGCCCGCGTTGCAGCTCAAGCACGAAGGGATGAACCCCACCGGCTCTTTCAAAGACCGCGGCATGACCGTCGGCGTCACTCAGGCGGTGCGCGTGGGGGCCACAGCGGTAGCCTGCGCGTCGACCGGCAACACCGGAGCGTCGCTCGCGGCGTACGCGGCGCTTGCCGGGATTCCGGCGCTCGTGCTCGTGCCCGTGGGCAAGGTCGCGCTGGGCAAGCTGACGCAGTCGCTCGCGTACGGCGCGCGCACGCTGCTCGTGCGTGGGGACTTCGACGACTGCCTGCGGCTGGTGCGCGAAGCGAGCGAGGAGCTCGGCGTCTATCTGCTCAACTCGGTCAATCCATTCCGCATCGAGGGACAGAAGACGATCGTGCTCGAGATGCTGGACCAGCTGCAGTGGGACGTGCCGGACTGGATCGCACTGCCCGCCGGTAACCTCGGCAACACCGCGGCGTTCGGGAAAGCGCTGCGTGAGGCGTGCTCGCTCGGACTCATCACGAAGATGCCGCGACTGCTCGCGGTGCAGTCGGACGGCGCCGCGCCGTTTGCCATGAGCTACCGCGAGAATTTCCGTGTGCGGCATCGCGTGCGCGCGAACACCATCGCGACCGCGATCAACATCGGCGCGCCCGCGAGCTATCAGCGCGCCGTGCAGGCGATCCGCGAGACCAACGGTGTGGTGACCTCCGTGAGCGACGGCAACATCATGGAGGCGAAGGCGATCATCGATGCCGCTGGTGTGGGCTGCGAGCCCGCGAGCGCCGCGAGCGTGGCCGGTGTGCGCCAGATGGTGCTCGCGGGAATCATCGCGCCCGATGCGCGTGTCGTGTGCGTGCTCACGGGGCACGTGCTCAAGGATCCGGAGTCGCTGGATCGATATCACCGCGGCACGGAGCCGCCGCCGGCGCACGCCAATCGGCCCATCGAGATCGACGCGACCGTACGCGCTGTTGCGGACGTAATGCGCACGCTTCGCACTTAGCTGTCAATTCGGACAGGTAAAGCAAAAGATACCACGTTAGTATCATAGACAAAGAACTCTTGATTGGTGATCCTTTGCTGGAATCACACGTTCCGATCCGATAATTTTTATCGCCTGAGCGTGCTGAGCGAGTCGCTCCACGATCCACGACGCACCGCTTCTCTCGCGTCGTCGTTTCCTTTCCTTTCATCTGATTCGCGGACGGTATACGTGACGAACGTCGAGACGCCACTGTGGGTCGCAGGCACCAAATCGCGCGAGATCTTCGACGACGAGCAGCAGCATCTCGCGCCGGGCGCGCAGAGCTTTGCGCTCTTCAGCCAGATCTGCATCGACCACGGCGAAGGCGCGCTGCTCTTTGATGTCGACGGCAATCGGTTCATCGATCTCATGGCGGGCATCGGCGTCGCGAGTCTGGGCTACGCGCATCCGAAGTACGTCGCCGCGATGCAGAAGCAGGTCGCGAAGATCCACGTCGGCAGCTTCACCTCCGAGAATCGCGCGGTGCTGGTGCGCATGCTCGCCGATCTCGCCCCCGGTGACATCAACCGCACGCAGCTCTACTCGAGTGGCGCCGAGGCGGTGGAGTCGGCGCTGCGGCTCGCGAAGTCGTATACGGGAAGGAACGAGGTCATTGGCTTCTGGGGCGGCTTTCACGGCAAGACCGCCGGCGTACTCCCCCTGCTCGGCTCCAACTTCAAGTTCGATCTCGGACCGCTCGCGCCGGGACGCTACCTGTCGCCCTACGATCCCGCCCATCGCTGCGGCTTCGACAAGACGCATCGCGAGTGCGACTGCGATGCGATCGGCTTCCTGAAGCGCAAGATCCAGTACGAGACATCGAACGACATCGCGGCGATCATCGTCGAGCCGATACAGGGCACGGCCGGCAACATCGTGCCGCGCCGCGGATTCATGCGGGCGCTGCGTCAGCTGTGCGACGAGATCGGCGCGCTGTTGATCGCGGATGAGATGATCACCGGCTTTGGACGCACTGGCAAGATGTGGGGGATCGAGCACGAGGAAGGGATCGTCCCGGACATCATGAGCTGCGGCAAGGGCTTCGGCGGCGGCTTCCCGATGAGCGGCCTGCTCATTCGCGAGGAGGTTGCGTTCGCGAAGCCGTGGGCGAATCCGAGCGGAAGCTCGTCCAGCTACGGGGGCAATCCGATGGCAGCCGCGGCTGCGCGCGTCACGCTCGAGACCATCATCGAAGAGGGGCTCGTCGAGAACTCGCGCAGGATCGGCGAGAAGATGCTGGCCGATGTGCAGCGCTGGGAGCGTGAGATTCCGATCATCAAGGATGCGCGCGGCCGCGGTCTCATGATCGGCTTCGACATCGTGGAGCCCGGCACGGACACGCTTCTGGACAAGAAGATCACGCGCCAGATCT
>JAQBQC010000060.1 GCA_028287205.1 Gemmatimonadota bacterium | reverse complement strand
CCCGTACAATCGTGTCGAAGGTTTGCCGATCATCGGCGGTCCGGCGCTTCGCCGGAGCATCGGAATCGGTACGCTGCGAGTGTCCGCGCTCGGCATCTACCGCTCCGCCGACCACTTCGAATGGAAGAACGAGAACCTCGGCTGGCATGCGAGCAGCGAGCTCACGGTGGGCGGCACGCGCAATATGCGCTTCGGTATCGAGGGATATGATGTCGTGCGACCGACGGAGTCGTGGCAGCTGCGGGACGGCGAGGTGTCGCTCGCGAGCTTCTTCCTGCATCGGGACTATCGCGACTACTACAACACGAAGGGCGCGCATGCGTGGGTGAGCGCGTACGACGGTCGCAAGGTCTCGCTCGAGCTGGGCGTGCGACACGAGCGCTGGGAGCCGCGCGCGACGCGCAATCCGTTCACGCTGCTGCGTGATGGCGCGAACTGGCGGCCGAATCCCACGCTCGACGATGGACGGCTCTGGATCGGTGAGGCCCTCTTTCGCCTCGACACGCGCAACAACGTCGGCGATCCGTGGACCGGCTGGCTGATCGATGCGTCGCTCGAAACGGGCGGCACCGATCACATGATGGAGGGGCCATCGTCGTTTCGGGCGCGCGAGAATCCGCTCGACACCGCAGTGCGCGTGCGGTACACGCGGCTGCTCGCGGACATCAGGCGCTACAACCGCGTGTCGCCGGAGTCGCAGCTCAACTTCCGGCTCGTGGTCGGCGCCGGCTTTGGCGACAACGCGCTGCCACTCGAGCGCCGCTTCAGTCTGGGCGGGGCGGGAACGCTGCCGGGATACGACTTCAGAGCTCCGTTCCACGGTCCTGACGTGCTCGCGTGCAACAGCGGTCCGGTGGAGATCCCCGGTCAGCCCGCGGAGTGCGACCGCATGCTTCTGGGCCAGATCGAGTTTCGCCACGACCAACGCATTCGACTCTTCGGCCGACGCGATCCCGATGGCGCACAGCGTTATCGCGTAGATCGCGACGTCGCGTTCGTCTTTTTTGCCGATGGCGGACGCGGGTGGATTTCGGGACGACACTTCGAGGGGAGGGGAGACGCGTGGGGGACGATCCCTCCTCTGAGCACGTTCAAGTACGACGCGGGCGCAGGCGTCGACCTGCACTACGTTGGCGTCTACCTCGCCAAGTCGCTCACGGACTGGAGCAATCCCGTCAACATCGTCGTACGCCTGAGGCATCGCTTCTAGCGTGCGAACTCTCATCCGCGCACTGCTGGTCGTCGCTCTCACCGTTCTGCCCCTCGCGCGAGGGGCGGCGCAGGGTCCGGCGCGAGTGGAGGTGAGTCTCACGACCGCGGTAGGCGGGCAGCGTGGTACGCCGCTCGTGCGAAGCCTCCACATCTTCGCGGATCACGACATCCGCGAGATGCTGCACAGCGGATTTCCCGCACGATTGCACTATCGGCTCGAGCTCTGGGGCGCGGCGGGATTCTTCGATGATCTGAAGCGCCAGGTCGAGTGGGACGTGATCGTGCGCTACAATCCCCTCAAGCGCCGCTACACGGCCACGCGGATCGAGGGCGATCGCATCACCGCGCTCGGCAGCTTCGACAGCCTCGATCCCGTGGAGGAGCTGCTGTCGCACGCGACGCAGCCGGCGATCGCGGTGCCCGACGGGCGCGGCAAGTACTACTACAACCTCGCGCTCGACGTGCAGATGCTGTCAGTGAGCGACCTGGACGAGGTGGAGCGCTGGCTGAAAGGAGATCTCGGACCGGCGGTGCACGGCGAGAAGAGCCCCGGAACGGCGATCGGTCAGGGCGCGAAGACGCTGATCACGAAGCTCCTCGGCGGGCAGGACAAGCACTACGAGGCTCGCTCGAAGGTCTTCCGGCCGCGCTGAGGTTATTCGCGCTCGCGCATTCCGAGCGCGAGCGGGCGGTGACCCGCGCGCTCGATGTGCTCGAGCTGGTGCAGCGTCTCCTCACCGTAGAACAGTCGAATGTAATTCGACTGCGCAGGCGTGAGCCGGCGCACCGCCCAGCTCAAGTGCACGAAGTGCGGCTCGACGGGATGCGTCATCGGGTGCATGCCGATCTCCTCGGGCATGCGGTTTCCCTTGCGCGTGTTGCAGGGCGAGCAGGCCGTGACGACGTTCGTCCATTCGTTCGTTCCGCCACGCGAGATCGGAATGAGGTGATCGCGCGTGAGCGACTCGCGCGGCTTCAGCTCCACCTGCGTGCGCCCGCAGTACTGGCAGCGGTAGCGATCGCGCGCGAAGAGAAAGGTGTTCGTCACCTGACGCCTGAACCGACGCGGCACGTGAATGAACTTCATGAGCCGAATGACGGCGGGACGCGGCAGCGTGAGCCGCTCGGAGCGCACGAGGCGTCCCGGGTCGCTCTCCACGATCTCCGCCTTGCCATCGAGCACGAGGCGGAGCGCCCGACGCATGGGAACCATGGTCAGCGGTTCGAACGAAGCATTTAGTGCCAAACATCCAACGACCACAATTCCCTCCGCGGCCGATACGAAAACTCCCGCCTGATCAATCAGCGCGGGAGCATGACATCATGCAATCGTCGCTGTGTCGTTCACCATAGTGAGCCATCCGAAGCGGTCTTCGATCTCTCCGCTGCAAATGCCCAGGTATTGCTCCTGGATCGCGAGCGTGATCGGGCCAGGCTTCCCTTCCCCGACCTGAATGCGATCCACCGAACGAATCGGCGTGATCTCCGCGGCGGTACCCGAGAAGAACGCCTCATCAGCGATGTACAGCATCTCGCGCGGGATCGTCCCCTCGCGCACTTCATACCCCAGATCGCGCGCAATGACCATCACCGAGTCGCGCGTGATCCCGTTCAGAATGCTGGCGCCGAGCGTGGCGGTGTAGATCACGCCGTCCCTCACGACGAACAGATTCTCGCCACTGCCTTCCGACACGTGCCCCGCGATGTCCAGCATGATCCCTTCGGCGTACCGATCGAGCCGTGCTTCCATCTTCGTGAGCTGGGAGCTCAGGTAGTTCCCGCTCGCCTTCGCGAGCCCCGGAAGCGTATCCGGCGCCGCACGCCTCCAGCTCGATACACACACGTCGACGCCGAGCTTGAGCGCGTCCTCGCCGAGATAACGTCCCCAGTTCCAGGCGATAATGAAGGTCTCGACCGGCACATCCGCGGCGTAGACACCCATCTGCTCCCCCGTACGAACGACGATCGGACGCAGGTAGCAGTGACGCAGCTCGTTCGCCGTGACCGTGTCCATCGCCGCCTGCATGAGCGTGTCCAGGTCGTGCTTGAGCGGCATGCGGTAGATGCGACACGAATCCTGCAGTCTCCGCATGTGCTCGGCCACGCGGAACACGGCCGGGCCGGCGGGCGTCTCATAGCAGCGGATGCCCTCGAACACGCTCGACGCATAGTGGATGGCGTGACTCATCACGTGGATGGTCGCATCATCCCATGCGACGAACTGACCGTCGCGCCAAATCTTTGTCGTGCGCCCGGATGTGGCTTCAGCCATGAAAATTCCCTGGAGCGTCGTGCACGGAAGCGTGTGACGCAAAATAACGGGAGGGACGGAAGTCGCGCCAGAGCGCGGCGTGTCAAAACGCCTATGAAACGCAGGTGGTGCGTGAGTCCGATTAGTGGCTACGAAGGGCGTAATTCGCGCTC